>CAZFKF010000380.1:0-5568 GCA_964518805.1 uncultured Planctomycetaceae bacterium
TCGCCGACCTGTCCCGGAGAGGAAGTTCCGACACCTGACGCGGCGGTCGCGCGCGCTGCGATTGGTCATTGGCCATTTACGGTACTGCCGCGTCACCCTGCTAGTGTGGCGAATGCAACGTCAAAGCCAATTCGCGTCGCCGTTATTGGTCGCGGTTTCATGGGCCAGGCCCACCCTACCGCCTACAGCCAGGTGAATCACCTCTTCCCGCGCGAGCACAAGCCGGTGCTCAAGGTGGCCGTGGCGCGGCCGGAGGAGAAGGACAAGCTGGAGAAGTTCGCCGCGGCCTGGGGCTACGAATCGATCGAATTGGACTGGCGCAAGGCCATCGCCCGGTCCGACGTCGACCTGATCGACGTCTGCGTGCCCAACAACATGCACCACGACGTGGTGATGGCCGCCGCCGCCGCGGGCAAGATGATCATCTGCGAGAAGCCCCTGGCCATGACCCTGGCCGAGGCCAAAGAAATGGTCGACGCGGTCGAGAAGGCCAAGGTGCCCAACATGGTCTCGTTCAACTACCGCCGCGTGCCGGCCATCTCGCTGGCCAAGCAGATTGTCGACGAAGGGCGCATCGGCCGGCCGTTCCACTACTGGGCCACCTACAACCAGGACTACACCATCTCGGCCGACGTGCCCCAGGGCGGCATGGCCCTGTGGCGGCTGGACGCCAAGGTGGCCGGCTCGGGCGTGACCGGCGACCTGCTGGCCCACTCGATCGACACCGCCGAATGGATCAACGGCCCGATCGCCCGCGTGACCGCCGCCACCGAGACCTTCGTCAAGGAGCGCAAGCACGCCGAGACGGGCAAGATGGAAAAGGTGGAAATCGACGACGCCTGCATCTTCCTGGCTGTTTTCGCCAACGGCTCGATGGGTACGTTCGTCAGCACCCGCTATGCCCGCGGACGCAAGAACTACAACACGTTCGAACTCAACGGCGAGTTGGGCGCCGTACACTTCAACCTTGAAAACCCGCACCTATTGGACTACTTCCGCTACGCCGATCCGAAAACCGGGCAGAAGATCGAAGACCACCTCACCGGCTGGCAGTCGATCCACGTCACGAACTTCGAGCACCCGTACATGAAGAACTGGTGGGTGCCGGGCTGCACGATCGGCTACGAGCACACGTTCATCAACGGCCTGGCCGACTTCCTGGCCAGCCTGGAAGGCGGTCCCAAGTTCCAGCCCGACTTCCGCGCTGCCATGCGCACCCAGGCCGTCTGCGAGGCGGTCCTCGACAGCGCGAAGAAGCGGCAATGGGTCGAGATCCCCGAGAAGTTCTAGACCGACTGCATGATTCCGGAAGGCTCCACGCCGTTCGTAGTGCGAGTTGCCGCCGCACTACGAACGGTTTCCCGAAGTGCGCCACTCCGTTGGAGCCTTATCCCGATTGCGGCAAGACCGGCGACTGGCCGGGGCTGACCGATCCGTCATACAAACAGACAGAAAGGGGGCTCGCCGATGCATACCGCGTTTCATCGCTTGTTCTGTTCGATTCTGGCCGTGGTGCTGCCTGTCGCCGGCGTATCGCCTTGTCGTGCTGCCGAGGAGGCATTTTACTCCGTCGGCGCCGCGAAGGTCGATATTACGCCGGACTATCCGGTCCGTCTGAGCGGCTACGGGGGCCGGGTGCGAGAGTCGGAGGGGATTGACCAGCACATCTTCGCCAAGGCGCTGGCGATCAAAGCCGGCGGCCAAGGCCCGGCGGTTCTCGTTGCCGTCGACAATCTCGCCGTCCCGGCCGAGATCCGAGAGCAACTCGCCGTACGCCTGGCACAGAAGGTAGCGCTTCGCAATGAATGTTTCACCCTTTGCTCCACCCACACGCACACCGCTCCGATGTTGAAGGGCGTTTGCGCCTGTCTCTTCGGCTCCGATATTCCGCCCGAGCACCAGGAGCGAATTGACCGCTACACGCGCGAACTGACCGACAAGTTGGAGAAGGTGGTCCTCAGCGCTCTCGAAGCCTGCCGTCCGGCGACATTGGCGTGGGGACAAACCAAGGCCGGCTTCGCTTGGAACCGCCGTTCCCAAGGCGGTCCGGTGGATCATGACTTGCCGGTCATCGTCGCGCGGGACGAGGCCGGCAAGGTTCGGGCAATTCTGTTTACCTACGCCTGCCACTGCACCACCATGTCCGACACGCCGAACCGCATCTGTGGCGATTGGGGTGGATATGCCCAGGAATACCTTGAGCGGGACCATCCCGGAGCGATTGCCCTGGCGACCATTGGCTGCGGAGCCGATGCCAACCCCAAGCCGCGCACCGGCCTGGAATACGCGAAGTCGAACGGCAACGCCATCAGCATTGCCGTCAATCGGCTCTTGCAGCAGCCGTTGACGCCGCTGAACGGAAAGCTGGAATGCCGGACAAAGCGGCTTGATTTGCCTTTCGACGCGCTGCCCAGTCGTGAAGAGTGGACCGCCCGGGCGAACTCGCCGAACCACTGGTTGGCCTACCACGCCAAGAAGAACCTGGCCCGCCTCGATCGGGGAGAGAAGTTGCCGACCCACCTCCCGTATCTCGTCCAGACCTGGAATTTCGGCGATCAACTTGGCATGGTGTTCCTGCCCGGCGAAGTGGTGGTCGACTATTCCCTCCGCCTGAAGAAGGAGTTCGACGCAGCCCGCCTCGTCGTGAGCGCATACGTCAACGACGTGCCCTGCTACATCCCTTCCAAACGCATCTGGAAGGAAGGCGGATACGAAGGGGGTGACGCCATGATCTACTTCGACCGCCCAACCCGGCTTGCGGAAGGAACGGAAGAACAAATCGTCTCGGCCGTCCATGATCTGATGCCGGCCGGCTTCCTGGCTGGAACCAGGAAGGTCGATGAACCGGCCCAGACGCGTTGACCGTCGGGGTGCATTCGCAGGTTATGCTTAAGCATAACCTACAAGGCTGCAAGGCTATGCGGCCGCATAGCCTACTTCTCCGCCGAGAGCCGGCCTGCGGTCCAGCGGATCGACTGGCCGAGCACCGCAGCGAATCCTTTGCAGGCGTACGCGTTGGGACCGTGCCCCAGTTGGAAGTAGCAGACGGGCGACTTGCGGTACGTGTGCGTCCAGGCGATCGCCTTCATGTTGCTCGGCTCGTCCGTCGTGAGGATCACGTGGACCTTGGGATCGAGCTTGTGTCCGGCGTACACTTCGTCGTTAATATCGAAGCCGGACAGGCCCTGGGTGATGGGGTGCTTGGGATCCTCGACGTGAACCTTGAAGTGCACGTCGTCTTTGGCGCCCGAGAGCCAGCACGTCACGCCCACCATCTTCTGGAACTCCGGCCAGGGCCGGTAGCCGTAGATGGCGTGATGCAGAATCACCAGGCCAACGCCCTTGTCGAGCAGCTTCAAGAAGTTCTCGCGGCGTTTCTCGCTTGGATTCTTGTCGAAGTTGTAGAGCACAATCGCATCGTATGGGAAATGGCTGATGTCGTCGAAAGCCTCGCCGCCGACCTTCTCGTCGACGAACGTGCATTCCATGTCCTGGTAACCGCTGAATACCTCGCGGAAGGCATTCTCGACAAACGGATGGCCGCCGCTCACCACGAGCAGCTTGATCTTCTTCGCATCGCGTGCCTTGTCGTCGCCCGCTCGAACGCCCGACACCGACGCCATCGCAGCGGCCAGCCCAACCAACACGATCATCCCGAACCTGTTCATTCCCAATCTCCAAGAGAGAACGACGAACCTGTTCCTGTTCCCACACATTGGGGCAGGATTGCCGACGATCACCAGTCTAAGGCGTGTCGGGAGTGCCACACAACTCCCTTCGACTGCTCGCCGCAGATGGGAGATCACGTCCGTAACTCGATCACAGATGCACGCGGTCTATTGCTGCCGGATTGGCCGGATCAGCTTGAGGCTACGTCGTACGTCCCCCCGTCCTCTTCCTCTTCGACGTCCTCGGGCGGTTTCTCGACGATGAACGACCGCCCGCACTTGCAGGTGGCCTTCTTGCCGATGGCCGACGACGTGAGCACATAGCGTTTGCCGCACTTGGGACAACCAACCGTGAAGCGTTCTTCGGAGTCAGACATTCTCGGTCCTCCCTCGCCAATCGGGTTGTCGACCAGATGAGCACTGCCCGGGCGTCCTGCCCGAGGCAAGTCGCTTCGTTTGCTCGTGGGACGCCATCCCCCGCTTCGGTGGAGAGAGTACCACGAAACTAGGCGCAATGCAAGCAGCGCGGGTCTGCAAATCGGTTTCGTGCCCGGAGGGGCGCATGCGAGCCTGCGACTCGGGCGAGATCGCTTGCCGACGACTGCTCGACCGGACTGAAGGGTTCAATCGCGATGCAAATCCCGGAGAACGAACACGCGAGCCAGGCCGCGTGTCTTCTTCCTGAGGTCCACCTCCCCAGGGTGGGCGCGCCGGACTACAATGCACTGTTTATCCTTCGTGAAGCCCTTCCGATGGACGAGACGAGCATGAGCAATCGACGGATCTTGGTCACCAGCGCCCTGCCTTACGCCAACGGCCCGATTCACCTCGGGCATCTGGTGGAGTATCTCCAGACGGACATCTGGGTCCGTTTTCAGAAGCTGCGGCAGCATCGCTGCATCTATCTCTGTGCCGATGACACGCACGGCACGGCGATCATGATCAGTGCCCGCAAGGAAGGCGTTCCCGAAGAGCAGCTTATCGCCCGGATGCAGCGGGCCCATCTGGAAGACTTCACGCGATTCCAGATCGAGTTCGACAACTACGGCAGCACGCACAGTCCGCAGACGCGGCAGATCTGTGAAGAGATCTGGGCTTCGCTCCGCAAGGCCGACCTGATTCTGGAGAAGGAGGTGAGCCAACTCTTCGATCCGGTGGCAGGGACGTTCCTGGCCGACCGCTTCGTCAAGGGCACGTGTCCGAATCCCGACTGCCGCGCGCCGGACCAGTACGGCGACAGTTGCGAGAAGTGCGGCCACACCCACAGCCCCAGCGAACTGGTCAACCCGGTGAGCACGCTGTCGGGGGCCACGCCCGAGATTCGCAGCGCCGCGCACCTGTTCGTGAACATCGAGCGATTGCACGATTTCCTGGACGAGTGGACGCAAAGCGGCGATCACCTCCAGTCCGAGGTGGCCAATTACCTCAAGGGCCATTTCCTCGGCGAGCCGCTGCGCGACTGGGACGTTTCGCGGCCGGCCCCGTACTTCGGTTTCGAGATTCCCGACTGCCCCGGCAACTACTGGTACGTGTGGTTCGACGCCCCGATCGGCTACATCGGCTCGACGCTCCAGTGGTGCCAGCGCGTGGACGAGGATTTTGACTCCTGGTGGCGAAGCGACGAAACCGAAGTCCACCACTTCATCGGCAAAGACATCACCTATTTCCACACCTTGTTCTGGCCGGCGATGCTCAAGACCGCGGGCTTCAGCCTTCCGGCCCGCGTGCATATCCACGGCTTCCTCACCGTCAACGGCGAGAAGATGTCGAAATCGCGGGGCACGTTCGTGCGCGCAGCCACGTACCTGGAGCACATCGATCCGGCGTATTTGCGCTACTACTACGCCTCGAAGCTGACCAGCCGCGTGGAGGACATCGACATGAACCTCGACGAGTTTGT
>CAZFKF010000381.1:0-5564 GCA_964518805.1 uncultured Planctomycetaceae bacterium
GGGCTGGCAGAACTACTTGCAGCGCAGCGAGGATTTCATCCGCGTCTGCTGTCGGATGCACATTTGGGAAATGCTCACCGCCCGAGGCGGCGCGGGTGAAACCCGAGTGGTGTGGCGGTGGAAGAAAATCCGATAACAACTACGACGGAGCGCCACGGCACGTTCTCTCAGTGTTCGCGTATCGCGCCCGGTCGAAGCGATCCTGTGGCAGGAGGCACACATCCGTGAGTCAAGACATCAACGTGCTGGCTTTGGTCAAAGGATCGGAACGCTACGTCTTTCTTTACGACGACGACAGCCGCGCCGAGGCCCTTCGGGTGTTGGGCCGGTTCGCCTCGAATCCCGAACTCAGCTTCACCTGGTACGACGCCGCGGTGCTCAGCCAGAAGATCCGGCAGGAGAGCCAGAAGCACGCCATGGCGCGCCGATTCAATCTGCCCGCGGTCACCGACAAGGACGATTGGGGCTGATTCGCCGCACCGAATCCGCAGGATGGGTCGTTGACCCGTCCGGATATGCAGGGGACGGGTCGGAAACCCATCCTACGATCCCATGCAAACGGCCACGGCCCGCTTCCTGACCTACCTCGAAGTCGAGCGGAACGCCTCGCAACTGACCATCAAAAGCTATCGCGAGGACCTGGCCGCGCTGGCCGACTATCTGACCGAGGCCCGCGGAGGGCAGTGTCCGCAGCCGGGCGCGATCACGATCCTCGAATTGCGCGGCTACGTGGCCGCACTCCACGAAGCCCAGTACGCCCAGACCACGATCGCCCGCCGGCTGGCCTCGTTGCGGAGCTTCTTTCGTTTCGGGCAGCGTGAGGGTTGGGTCACGGCCAATCCGGCCAAGGCGCTCCGCAATCCTCGCAAGCCGCGCCGGCTCCCGCATTTCCTTTCGACCGAAGAGATCGGCCGGCTCTTCTCGGCCCCGCCGAACAGCGACCCCATGGGGCTCCGCGACCGGGCCATCCTGGAGACGATGTACTCGGCCGGCCTTCGCGTGAGCGAGGTGGTCGGCCTGGACGACAGCGACCTCGACTTCGACGCCGGAATCCTTCGCGTACGCGGCAAGGGGCGCAAAGAGCGGCTGGCGCCCATCGGATCGTACGCCATCCAGGCCCTGCGTCGCTGGCTTCGCGTGCGGCGCGTCAGTCCTCGGGAGCCCGAGGGCGCCCTTGCGCCGGTGTTCGTCAACAAGTTCGGCCGCCGGCTGACCACGCGGAGCGTCGCCCGGATGCTGGAAAAGTACCTTCGCCGGACGAGCCTCGACCTCCGCACCACGCCCCATTCGCTGCGGCACAGTTTCGCCACGCATCTGCTGGACCGCGGCGCCGACATCCGCAGCGTCCAGGAACTGCTGGGCCACAAGAGCCTGGTGACCACGCAGATCTACACCCACGTCAGCACCACCGGACTGCGCGAGGTCTACCAGCGTGCCCATCCGCGCGCAAAGGCGCAAACAAGCGGCGAAAGGCGGCAACGCCCTACGGAGGGCGTGCCAGGCGGGAAGCACTAACTCGGGAACGGTCAAGAGGCGGCTTGCGAGGCTCGCCGTTGTGGCGCCGAATCGGCCACGATTGCGAGAAGGGATCAGTTCGACGACTTCTCCGTTTGGGCATGTAGTCGCTGCAGGACATCTTTGATCGCCAGCGCGGTTTTGAAACCGATGGCGCGCGAGCCCAGTTCGGGGAGCCGTTTTGCCGACGATTCGGCCACAGCAAGCAGGATCGGTTGGTCGCGGAACGCTTCGAGCGTCTGGAGTTTGGCCTGAAGGTACTCGGGCGTCCAGAAGCCAACGATCTCCATGAGCACGCTTGCGCCGCTGGCGTGGCGGAAAACGAAATCGGGCACAAACACCTTCTGGGCGCGGTGGAGAATCTCGCCTTCGCGCACCAGGATCCAGCCGTCGCGCGGCTCGGCGCCCCATTTCTCGGCGAACGACTGTTCGACCTGCGAATCGAACGCGTCGGGCGGCGGCAGATGGCTGTGCAGCCCGTCGTCGGATGACAGATCGAGGGCCAGGGTGAACCCGCGACGCCGCGCGCGGAGCACGGCGTGCATGCGCCACGAGCGGCAGGCCACCAGGGCGGGCAGGAAGCGGGCCATGCACACGCCGTAGCGCCGCGTCTGGCGCAGCACGGAGGCCGGGCCGTCGAAGCGGAAGCAGTAGCGGCCTCCCTTGGTCCGCGTGATCGTGTGCATGAGCCGGGCCAGCTTTGCATAGCGGAGGATGGTCTTGAAATCGTCATCGGCCCAGACGGTCATCGACACGGCGTCGAACAGGGCCGCCTGGACCTGGGCGACGTTGTATCGGGCCAGCAGGGCCGCCGCGTCCGGATAGCCCTCGAATTCGACCAGTCGGTGGAAATCGATCACGTCGGCGAACAGTTCGCCATCGATGTCCTCCCAGGAGCGTCCCAACTGTTGGGCAATCGCCGCCTTCACCTCGCCCTCTTCGTGTCCAAACAGGCGGTCGGCCGTGCGGACCAGCGGATGCCACACAGCGGCCAGTCGAAACACCTGGCGACGCAGGGCGGGGGCGAGACCGCAACGGTCGCGGTGGTACGTGCCCGCGTCGTCCAGCAGCTTGCAGAACGCCTCGATGCGCCGCGCCGGGCAATCCGGTTCTTCGGCGAAGATCGACCACACGGCCCGGTGCAGATCGCGCCTGGTGCGGCCGATGCCCGTCCGGTAGGCCTCGAGCATTCGCTCTGCGCAGGCGAGATACCCGGCATGCTGGCGACGAGTGAGCCGGTCGGGCATGACGCGGCCGTGTTGGAAATCGTAGTCTGCGAGGGCTAATTCGCGGGTGAGCATCGCTGCTCAGCTCGGCGTGTCGAGATACGGGTCTTGCCCCATCTGACGCTGCATCTTTTTGCGGTGTTTCTCGAAGTACATCAGGGCCTTGCGGTCGCGGAAGTGGCGTCGCTCGACCTTCTTCTGGGCCTTGCGAAAGATCCCCGCATAGCCCGACAACGCCGACTGGACTGTCTCGCCGTAGGCCTTGTATTTATCGGACTTCTTAGGCCCCAGGCCCGTCGAAAGCAGCTCGTCGTCCAGCGAGAGGAATTGCCGGAACGTGCCCGGATCGCCCTGGCGCCCGCATCGGCCACTGAGCTGGCGGTCGATGCGGGCGGAGTCGTGCATTTCGGTGCACACGACGTGCAGCCCGCCCAGTTCCATCACTCCGTCACCGAGCCGGATGTCGGTCCCGCGCCCGGCCATGTTCGTCGAGACCGTCACGCGGCCGTGCAGCCCGGCGTCGGCCACGATCTCGGCCTCGGCCTCGATGTGGTGCGCGTTGAGCACCTGGTGTTCGACGCCCCGCTCGGCCAAGAGCTTCGAGAGGTGTTCGGACTTGTCGATGGAGCGCGTGCCGATCAGCACCGGGCGCCCCTGCGCGTGCAGGCGGCAGACCTCTTCCACGATGGCCGCCCACTTGGCGTCGGACGTTCCGAAGACGAGGTCGGGCAGCCGCTGGCGGATGCTGGGTCGGTTCGTGGGCACTTGCACCACGTGGCAGCGATAGATCTTCCGAAGCTCTCTCGCCGAGGCCAACGCGGTGCCGGTCATTCCGGCCAACTGTTCGTAGCGGAGGAAGAAATCCTGGACCGTCACGCGCGCCGCCTGGCCGGTGTCCACGGTGACTTCCACGTCCTCCTTGGCCTCCACCGCCTGGTGGATGCCTTCGCGCCACTTGCGCCCCTCGGAAAGCCGGCCGGTGAACTCGTCGACGATCACGATCTCGCCGTCGCGGACCACGTACTGCCGGTCGCGGATGAACTCGCGTTCGACCTTGACCGCCCGCTCGATGTATTGGTAGATGTTGAACATGCCGATCGTGTCCAAGGCCGCGGGCTTGGCAAGCTGCCGCACCTTCTGCCGGCCTTCGCGCGTCAACTCCACCTTCTTCTTTTCGTGGTCGTACTCGTAGTCCTCGTCCTCTTCAAATTCCGACGCGACGGAGGAAGCCCACTTGTAGCATTCGACCGCCAGCTTCTCCTCATCCGTGGGCAGTGCCGCGATGATCAGAGGCGTGCGCGCCTCGTCGATCAGGATACTGTCCGCCTCGTCGACCAAGGCGAAATAGGGGTCGCCTTGCACGGGCTTCTCGTCGCTTGCGCCCTGTTGACCGAGCATGCCGCCCAACAGGTCGGTCTGGCCCTCGCGGATCCGCCGCAAGAGCAGCCGGTCGCGCAAGAAATCGAAGCCGAATTCCTTGGCCGTTCCGTACGTGACATCGCACGCGTATGCCTTGCGGCGGTCGGCCTGGCTCATCTGGGTCTGAATCACACCGACCGAAAGCCCCAGCGCGCGATAGATCGGCGTCATCCAGTCCGCATCGCGCTTGGCCAGGTAGTCGTTCACGGTCGCCAACTGCGCCCCGCGTCCGGCCAACGCCCGCAAATACATCGGCAGCGTCGCCGTCAGCGTTTTTCCTTCCCCGGTCTGCATTTCCACGATCGAGCGGTGGAACATGGCAATGCCGCCCACGAGCTGCACGTCGAAGTGCCGCATGTTCATCGTGCGCCGGCCCGCCTCGCGCACCAGGGCGTAGGCCTCCGGCAGCAAGCGGACCAACGGCTCGCCGCTTCGGGCGCGGTAGCGGAGGGCAAGGCTCTTCTTTCGCAGGTCGTGGTCGCCCAATGCCTTCAGATCCGGCTCCAACGCGCTGATTTTGGGAACCGCGCTCCACCAATGGCTCAAACGCCATTGCGAAGGACCACCCACAAGAGTCTGCATTGTCAGCTTCATGACTCGATCGAGACGACCGTTGCGACGTCGGCAACTGGCGGGGCGCGCCCCCGGTGCGGAGCTGCGGCGCTCCCGCCCGATTCCCAATTATACGATTGGCTCCAAAGTGCATCATGCTCAACGAGGCACCCCGGCGGGACGGCCCTCCGCCCCAACATCCTCCCCGACCGAGCCTTCGCGGAACGCCCCTCTGGTGCAATATCGTCCGGCGCAAGTCAAAGTCGGAGTTCAGTCTGGCAACAATCTCGCTCAGAGCGGAATTCGGTGCGGGTTGAACTGGCCCGCTTAACCGAAATGGGCAGGCCTCGAAGACACGTCGGCCGCGCCGAGGGGCGCAGACGAGGGCCCATCAGGGGCCGGCGTCGGGCAAATCTGCGAGGTTCACCGTCTTGCCGGCTGCGGGGGCTGGCTGAGCGCCACTGGAATACCCGGCGTTTGGTGCCGAGGAACCCGTTGAATAGATGGGGGTATTCTTACTGCTGCTGGGGGTGGGTTGGATCTCGCGGACTATTCTCTCGCGCCCTGCAAGCGCCGTCGTTGGCGGTGGGCCGAGATAGGAATCGATGTTCCCGGTACCGCCTGGAGACGCCCCCGGTGAGGATGGATACGTCGATCCCGACGCGACTCCCGCGGGCACTGGGGCTGGACTTCCGGCAGATGCTGTGGACGGCGAGGTTGTTCCGGACGGGGGGGTGGCGACCGGACGCGTGGACCAATCCGAGGCAGGGGATCCCATGGTCCGGGCCGCGAGGGGGATGCTGATGCTTTCGCCCGGTGGTGATGAAGTCGCAAGATTCGACGTGGGAGACG
>CAZFKF010000382.1:0-5561 GCA_964518805.1 uncultured Planctomycetaceae bacterium
AAAAGAAGAAAGGTCACGGGGGCCACCATGGCGAACTTCGCGGCCTTGGCCGCCGCTCGACATGCCGTTTTGAAGCGGCACGGTTGGGATGTCGAAGCCGACGGCCTCTGTCAGTCGCCGCCAATAACGGTTGTTGTCAGCGAGCAAGTCCACCCAACGCTCCTGAAAGCGGCCGGCCTCTTGGGATTTGGCTACAACCGCCTTGTCCGAATCCCAGTTGACCAACAGGGGCGGATGCGAGCGGACACTTTGCCGCCAATTTCCGGCCCGACCATCGTCTGCATCCAGGCAGGAAACGTCAGCACCGGGGCCTTCGATCCCGCAGACGAGATATGCCAGAAGGTCAAGACGGCGGGGGCATGGGTGCATGTCGATGGGGCTCTTGGCCTGTGGGCCGCCGCTGGCCCGAATCGGCGTTACCTCACAGCCGGGATTGCCGGCGCCGATTCGTGGGCGACGGACGCCCACAAGTGGTTGAACGTCCCTTACGATAGCGGTTTGGTTTTCGTACGGGACAAGGAATCGTTGGAGGCGTCCATGACACCGCCTGTGGCTTACTTGCCGCAGGGCCAGTGCCGGGAACCCTGGAAGTCCACTCCGGAGGCTTCTCGCCGTGCGCGCGGAGTGGAGATTTGGGCCGCGTTGCGATGTCTTGGTCGGTCGGGCGTAGCTGACCTGATCGAGCGAACCTGTGGCTACGCAACCCGATTCGCCAAGGGACTACAGGAGGCAGGCCACGCCATTCTGAACGAGGTGGTGCTGAACCAAGTCCTCGTGTCCTTCGGCAGCGACGACAAGACACGGCGCGTCCTTGCGGCCGTCCAGAACGACGGAACCTGCTGGTGCAGCACGGCGTCCTGGCATGGGCACACGGCGATGCGAATCAGCGTGTCCTCATGGGCAACGACCGGCGACGATGTCGCGCGGAGTCTGGCTGCCATCGTGCACGCAGCGGACGCGAATTGATGTTCGCATCCCGTGTTCTCCCTCGATGCCACGAACCGTCGCCATCGGCGACGTTCACCTCCAGCAACGCCTTCCGAGACGTCAATACCCCTTGTTTTCTCAAGGAATACTGCTATTTCATCCACCGGGCCACGTCTTTGGCCCAATACGTCAGAATGATGTTCGCACCTGCGCGGCGGATGGCGAGGAGGGATTCCAGGGCCGCGGCACGCTCGTCGAGCCAGCCGAGCTGGGCCGCGGCCTTCAGCATGCTGAATTCGCCCGAGACGTTGTAGGCTGCCAAAGGCACGCCCGGGAAACGATCGCGCACGCGGCACAGGATGTCCAGGTAGGGCAGTGCGGGCTTGACCATCACCATGTCGGCCCCCTCGGCCAGGTCGAGTTCGACTTCGCGCAGCGCCTGGTCGGGATCGGACGCCGGGTCCATCTGGTAGCTCCGCCGATCGCCGAATTGCGGGGCGCTTTCGGCGGCCTGGCGGAAGGGGCCGTAGAAGGCGCTGGCGTACTTGGCGGCGTAGCTCAGAATGGGAACGTGGTCGAATCCGGCGCCATCCAATCGTCGCCGGATCGCGCCCACCATGCCGTCCATCATCCCGCTGGGCGCCACCACGTCGGCCCCGGCCCGCGCGTGCGCCACGGCTTGATGGCCGAGCATCGTCAGCGTCGCGTCGTTGTCCACGTCGACCTTGCCGCCCACGCTCGTCAGCGCGCCGCAGTGCCCGTGGCTGGTGTATTCGCAGAAGCAGACGTCGGTGACGACCAGCAGGTCCGGGGCGGCCTGCTTGGCCGTCCTCACGGCCAGGGGAATGATGCCCTGGTCGCTCATGGCGTCGCTGCCGCGCTGGTCTTTTTCGGCCGGAATGCCGAACAGGAGGATGCCGCCGAGACCCAGCCGGGCCACGTCGCGAACCTCGTCGGCGAACACGTCGGGCGACATCTGGAAATGGCCGGGCATGGAACTGATCTCTTGACGAATGCCGCTGCCCGGACGCACGAAGAGCGGCAGCACAAGGTTCGCGGGCGAAAGCGTGGTGGCGCGGACCAGGCTGCGCACGGCAGGGTGGTACCGCAACCGACGAAGACGCGTTGCCGGAAAACTCATGATCGTGACTTTCTGCGAAGAACGAATGACGCGACCCGAAACGAGCGCGCCGAATCAGGTCATCCCTAAACGGATCATTTTGTGCCCTTCCGAGCCGCTGCATTCTTGACAGGAGGCGACGCCAAAGGGTTGATGCCGGCGAGCAACTGCCTGGCCTTGGCCACGGCCTCGGCCGCCGACGGTTTGTCCTGGTACAGTTCGACCAGCCCCTGCAACATGGCTCGTGCCTTCTTGGGGTCCGCGGCCATCAAGCGCTCGGCCCGCTCCAGTCGATCGGAAAGCTCGGCCTGCAATTCCGGCGTGGACTTCTCGATGTGCTGGCGAAGTCGTGCGAGTTGGCGGCGGGCAAGTTCCAGGCATAGGCCGTCCGGACCGCTCAGGTCGGTCCGGTCTTGGTGTAGGTTGACGAGGGCTTCGAGTCGCGCCACACCGCGTTCCGTATCGAGCGAAGCCATGTTCATGGCTTCGACGTACGCCCTTTCGACCGGCAGGAGCCCCTGGGCCGTGGGCAACCCTTTGGCCTTTCGCTCGAATTGCTTCTCCAGACGGTACAGTTCGATCTCCCGCATGTAGTTTCGCAGCCTTCCGGCCCGCGGATCGCTTGAATACCGAGTAAGGAACTCCTGGATACTGCCTTCGGCGGACTGAATCGATTCGACTTTCCGGTCGGCGGTAATCGCGATGATCTTGTCGTACAAGGCGTCGGCCGACGGCGGGAGCAGCAAATACCACGATCCCAGGCCCACCGCAAGCAGGCACGTCGCCAGGACCCAAGTGTGCAGGGAGACGATTGCCGGACGCGCTTGCGGCTCGGGCTCCGGCCGATCCAGTTCCTCCTTCTCGACCACGACGAAACGGCTGGTCGACGTGCGGTCCGTCTTCTCCGACGGCTTGGCATACACCTGGAACGCTTCCGTGGCAGTCGTCTCCGGGACTTCTTCGGCGGGGCGCGTGGGGCCCGGAGGAACCGCCGACGGGGATTCGGGGGAAAGCAGCCGCGTTTCGGGGAGATGCGAGGGGGACGACGGCGGCCCGGACGCATTTGGGCCGGTGACGTCGAACTCCGGTTCCGCCGGAGCCGCCAACTTTTTGGCCGGCCCCGGACGCCCCGCCGTCAGCGCCCGGAGCATCGATTCCAGCCGTCTCGCCACCAAAGTAGCGTTGGCGACCCGCTTGTCTGGGTCTTTTTCCAGCAGGTGGAGGACCAATTCGTCCATCTCGGTCGGGAGGTCGCGCACGAAATGCCGCACCGGCTCCGGTGGCTCCAAGCGGTGCTTCTGCATGGTTTCCATGGCGGAACGACTGCGGAATGGCGGCCGCCGCGCCAGAAGGAAGTAGAACACGCACCCAAGGCTGTACAGATCACTGCGCGGGCCCGTCGTGCGCCCCTCGGCTTGTTCGGGCGGCATGTATTCCGCGGTTCCGAGCACGCTGCCCGTTGCCGTCATTCGCGTATTGCCAAAGAGCCGCGCGATCCCGAAGTCGGAGAGTTTGATCCGCCGTCCCTCGCGCATCAGCAGCAGGTTCGCGGGCTTGATGTCGCGATGGATGATGCCCCGGTCGTGGGCGTGGCGCAGTGCCCTGCACATCTCGATCCCCAGCCGGGCAACCTCGCGCCAGACAAACACCCGGCCCTGCCGGACCTCGTCTTCCAGGCTGACGCCATCCACCAGTTCCATGGCGTAGAACAGGTTGCCGTCCTGCTCGCCAAAGCCGAACAGTTGCACGATATTCGGATGGTACAGACGCTTGAGGGTCTCGATCTCCGCTTCGAACCGCTGACGGAAATCGGGTTCCTGAGACAAGAACGGGGAGAGGACCTTGACCGCGGCGGGCTCGTCGGTCTCGACATGGACCCCCTCGTAGACCGCGCCCATCCCGCCGCGGCCCAGTGTTCGCACGATTCGATACGGACCTAGTTGTTCCGGCTCCATTCTCGTCGTCACCGCGCACTGCTCTGGAGTCCCTATTTCCATCCTAACCGCTGAATGACCCAGGCACCAAGGGGCATCGCGGATCCTCCACCACACGAGGGGTATCCAGAAGGCAGCCGCGGCAGCAAGATGAGAGTCTCTGGCTCCCTCCGGCTGTCGTGGGGAGACGCAACGGATCAGGATCGATAAGAAGATGCACGGATTACTTAATGTCCGCAAGCCGACCGGCATGACGTCGCGCGACGTCGTGAACCGGATTCAGAGGCTGGCCACGCGACTCAAGGCAGGGCATGCTGGGACGCTCGATCCGCTGGCGTCGGGCGTGTTAGTCGTTGGCATCGGCGCAGCAACACGCCTGGTCTCCTACGTCCAAGCGATGCCCAAGCGCTATCGCGGGACTTTTCTCTTGGGTCGACAAAGCCCGACCGAGGACATCGACGGGCCGGTCACGGAATTGACCGCTCCGCCCATTCCCACGCTCGACGGACTTCGCGCGGCGGCGCGATCGCTGACCGGCGAAATCCAACAGCGCCCACCGGCTTTCTCCGCTTTGAAGGTCGAAGGACGGCGCGCGTACGAACTCGCTCGGGCGGGAAAGCCGGTCGATCTGGGGCCGCGGCCGGTCGTGGTGTACCGGGTTGACATCGAGGCCTATCAGTATCCGGAGTTGCGGTTGGCCGTGGAATGCAGTTCCGGAACCTACGTTCGCTCCCTGGGACGCGATTTGGCCGCCGCGTTGAACACCGCGGCAGTCATGTCCCAATTACAGCGGACCGCGATTGGCGACTTCACGATCGAGAAGTCCGTGCCGCTTGCCGACCTCGATCCAGGCAACTGGCTCGATCACCTGCTTCCCCCATTGCACGCGGTAGAACGACTGCCTCGCGTCGTAGTGAGCGACACCGATGCCGGGCGCATTCGGTTCGGGCAGGCCATCGCGCTGGCAAGTCCGCACGAGGGCGACGCTGAAGTCGCCGCGGTCAGCGCGGCCGGTCGTTTGGTCGCGATCCTCAAGCCGCGCGGTCGCGGACTCTGGGGGCCGGCCTGCAACCTGCCGGCCGACGAGCCGCGCGGTATTCCACCGGCCTCGTGACGTGGCAGACTCACCGCTCCAACCGTCCTTCGGCCTTCACAGCGAAAGGACGAACTCGACCAGGTCGTCGAGGTCCTGTTCGCTCGGGTGCTGGCCAGGGCGCAGGCCGTGGCGCCCTTCGAGAAGCAGCTCTTTGACCGTCAGGTGGCGGCCGTCGTGCAGATACGGGGCGGTGCGCCAGACCTCGATCAAGGTCGGCGTATCGAAACGCTCGGAATGCTCGCTCGGGCTGCGGGAGCCGACGTTGTGGGACTTCAGGTCCGTGTAAAGCGGCGCGGGGTGGCAAGTGGAGCATCCAATGCGAGGGCTCTCGAAGAGCCGCCGGCCACGCTCCGCCGCAGGGCTGAGACGTCCGTCGACAAGCTGCGGGCTGGGCACGGGCCGCAGCGACTTGAGATAGGCGTCGATGGCCGCGGCTTCTTCTTCCGGACGTTCGGAGAACAAGATGTGCCGGATTCCAGAACGC
>CAZFKF010000383.1:0-5547 GCA_964518805.1 uncultured Planctomycetaceae bacterium
GCATGGAGGAAGCTTCGTCCGGCGCAAACGGCTGGACCTGCCGCGTGCGCGACAGCGAATCGGACCGCACGCTGGACGTGCGATGCCGGACGGTGGTTCATGCCACGGGGCCGTGGGGAGCACGGCTTCCTCAGAGCCGGCTGCGTTTGCGTCTGACCAAGGGGGTCCACCTGGTGGTCGATCGCCGTCGCCTGCCGGTGCCCGATGCGGTGGTGATGGCCGAAGGCAGCCGCATCCTGTTTGCGATTCCCTGGGGAGAGCGGGTCATTTTGGGCACCACGGATACGGATTTCGACGGCCCGCCCGAGTCGGTCCGCACCGAACCGGCCGACGTCGCGTACATCCTGCGAATCGTCAATCGTGCTTTTCCGCAGGCGGCCCTGACGCCGGACGACGTGCTGAGCACCTGGGCCGGGCTGCGGCCGTTGGTGGCCGACCGCCGCGGTCGCCCTTCCGACATCTCGCGGGCCCACCAGATCGCCATGAGCGAACCCGGCTGGTTCGACGTGGCCGGCGGCAAGCTCACCACGTACCGGTTGATCGCCGAGGAAACGGTCGATCGGCTCGCGCGATTCCTGGGAATGAAGGATCGCTGCGCGTCAACGGCCGGAGAACCGCTCGTGACCGCTGCCGACGCAGGGCCCGCCAGCGCCATCGTCCCGCCCGAGCCCAGCCGCGAATTGGTCGACCGATATTGCACGCATGAATGGGCCGTACACCTGGACGACGTGATGATCCGCCGCACGAGTTGGCATTACTATATGCCGGATCGCGCGGCCCTGTCCGACCAGGTCGCCGACTGGATGGGCGACGCGCTCGGCTGGGATGCCGCCCGACGCGCCGCCGAACGCGACCGGTACCGGCAGATTCACTCCTGACGGAGCACCAGAGTAGGTTATGCTTCAGCATAACCCCAACAGGCGTCGCGTTGACACATGACCGCAACACAAGTGGCAGTCGAGCATCACACCCTTGGGTCATCGCGATTTCTTTCTCCTACCCAATGCAATGCGACCCGATAGTGACGCTAAGGCATCATAAGAGTTATGCTGAAGCATAACCTACCGCGGTCCAAAAGGGGGGGGGGCGAGGGGGATGGCCGAGGCGAACCAAGACGAACTGGCGGACGTGCTGCGTTTGGCGCTGGTGCCGGGCGTGGGGCCACTCACGCGGAGGGCGCTGCTGGAGCGGTTCGGGTCGTCGGGCGCGGTACTCCGGGCACGGCCAAGCCAGCTTCGAGAGGTGCCCGGCGTGGGACCGACCTTGACCGCCAGGATCACGGAAGCGTCCAAAGAAATCGACGCCGAAGCGGAGATCGAACGCTGCCGGGCTGGCGGCGTGGGCATAGTCACCGAGACCGATCCGTCCTATCCCCGGTCGTTGCGCGACATCGCAGCCCCGCCAGCCGTCCTTTTCGTCCGTGGCCATTGGGAACCTCGCGACGCCCTGGGCGTCGCGATCGTGGGAACGCGTCACGCCAGCCAGTACGGGCTGCGCCAGGCCGAGCGTCTGGCCGGGAGCCTGGCACGGGCCGGATTGACCATCGTCAGCGGCCTGGCCCGGGGCATCGACGGTGCCGCCCATCGCGGGGCACTGGCTGCCGGAGGCCGGACCGTTGCCGTTCTGGGCAGCGGCGTGCTCAACATCTATCCGCCGGAGCACGCGGAGTTGGCCGGCCAGATCGCTGCGCGCGGGGCCGTGATCAGCGAATCGCCGCCCACCGCCGAGCCCATGCGGGGTGTCTTTCCGCAACGGAACCGGATTATTAGCGGGTTGGCGTTGGGAGTGATCGTGATCGAGGCGGGCGAGCACAGCGGTGCCCTCATTACCGCCCGCCATGCCCTGGAGCAGGGGCGCGAGGTGTTCGCCGTGCCAGGTCGCATCGAAGACCGCGGATCGCTGGGCTGCCACCGGCTGATCCGCGACGGGGCCCGACTCGTTCAGTCGCCCGAGGACGTACTCGAAGAACTCGGTCCGTTAGTCGCGCCCGCTCCAATGGACGATGGCCGCACGGTCCACCATCCCGCGGAATTGCTACTCAACGAGACCGAAACGCAGGTGCTCGGGGCCATTGGCTGCGACGCAACGCCGGTTGACCGTATTGTCGCCGACACGCGGCTCTCCGCGGCTCAAATCCTTGCCACGCTGAGCGTTCTGGAAATGCGGCATCTCATTCGCAGGCTTAGCGGCGCCACGGTGGTCCGGATCTGACGACGGGGGCGGATTTCGCAACGCGAAGCAACGGCCGCTCCTCCGCTCTGCCTCGCCCGAAGAACCGGCAATTTGCCCCGAATCCGTCGAATGGAGGATGCCCTGGACGAAGGGCATCCTCAAGCCCGATGTGGATTTTATTGACCCCTGTATTGAAAATGATCCTGGTGCAAGGCTTTTCTCCCTTGTTTTCCGGCCTCCCGTTGGTCGGCCTCGCTCATTGGCTGCGCAGGGCTCAATAGACTCGCTCCGGCGAGAGAGAAAATCCGGCAGGACGGTCTTTCCAGGCCCTCTACCGAAATGGAACCATGTCGGGCAGGCGATTCCCCATAGGCACGGCAGCCGTTCGCAGGATGCAGGGAAGTCGGGACAGGTCCTCATAGACTTTGAGACGCACGATGGTTGTCGCAACACGGTCGACGTGCCGGGAGCACCCCGCTTGGGTTCTGGCAACGTGGCTCTTCGCCCTGGGCTTCACAGGAGGGACTGCGGAGGCTGAAGCAGGCGTCACGTATCTCAGCAATCGGATCGTCAAGATTGGCGTCGATCTCGACAAGGGCGGATCGATCACCTACTTCGCGCAACTCCGAACGAGCAAGGGCGCGAGTCACTACAACGTGGTGAATTCCCGTGACTTGGGGCGACAGATTCAGCAGTCGTACTATTCGGGCCCCGCGACGTTTGATCCCCGCCGTAACCAGGCGTCGCAGTGGAAACCTTGGCCCTGGAACCCGATACAGTCGGGCGATTGCTTCGGCCACCGGGCCGCGGTGCTCAGCAAATCCAACAACGGCCGCCAGATCTACGTGAAGACCCGGCCCATGCAGTGGGCCCTGAACAACGTCCCCGCCCAGGCGACCTTCGAGACCTGGATCACGCTGGAAGACCATGCCGCGTGGGTCCGTTGTCGGCTCAAGAATCACCGGACCGACACCAAGCGGCAGTTCGTCGGTTATTACCACGAATGCCCGGCGGTGCTCACGGTCGGGACGCTCCACCGGCTGTTCACTTACGAAGGACTTGAGCCGTTCGCCAAGGGAAAACTCGCCGAATTGCCTCGTTCGCCGCCCCCATGGCGCTATTTTCAGGCGACCGAGAACTGGGCGGCGCACGTCGATCGAAACAACTGGGGCGTTGGGGTCTTTCATCCCGGTGCGGTGTTGTTCTCCGGCGGCTTTCACGGCAGGCCGGGCGCCGGTGGCCCTGATGACGATCCGGTCGGCTACATGGCCCCGATCCGAGGCGACGTGCTGGACCACAACATCGTCTACGACTATCGGTATGCTCTCATTTTGGGCACGCTGAGCCAGATCCGGGACTTCGTCTATGCGCATCGGCCGGATCGGCGCCCGGATTATCGTTTCCTCGTCGATCGCCAGCATTGGTTCTGTCTGGGCGGAGACGCCGGTTTTCCGATGAAGGGCTGCCTGCGAATGAACCTGGCAGGAAGTTGTCCGACGCTGCTTGGACCGCCCACGGCCTGGCGGGCCGCCGACGTTCCGAGGCTCTACATCAAAGCTGCCTACCACCTGTCGAACTCCGCGCCGGAGACGGCTGTCGCACGCCTGTACTGGAAGGTCAATCAGGAGAGCATGCCCTGGGTCACCGAAATCGCCGAGTCGCAGAGCGTGACCTTCCCGGTGATCGCCGACGGCCAATACCACGTCTACGCGCTCGACTTGGCCTCGTGCCCCGCGTACCAAGGCACGATCACGCAGTTGCGGTTCGACCCAGTCGTCCGCGGCTCGGCGGGCGACACGGTCGACGTGAAGTACATCACGTGGCGGTCCGATCTGACGTCGTCAGAACCGTCCAAGTCGCCCAACGCCGGAGGCGTAAAACCTTCGACAAGCGACGGCGACGATGAGTCGCCGCCTGAAGAGCCGGCCCCCGACGAACCGCAGATGCCCGAGACGCCGTTGTCCGACAGCGCAGGCGATCCGTCGGCCGAGACTCCCATCGACGTTGGCGAGCCGATGTTGCCGAGGCCGCGTCTGCCGCCGTCGCCGCAAGGTGAGTAGGACGCGACACGATCGAACCGCGGCGCGAAGGAAATCCTTCTTGCAGACCTTACGCTGCTTTGCCGGGCGTCGCGGCGACCGGTCGCACCGCCGGAGGGACTGTCGTTGCCGACCAATAATGATCGCGATGAGCCCGATAGTAGGCGACGGTCCGCAGCAGCCCGTCCCCCAAGCTCGTCGTTGGTTCCCAGCCCACGAGGCGGCGGATCTTCGTGATGTCGGAGTAGAAATCGCCCGGTTCCTGGACCTTGCGTTCAGCGCTAAAAGGAGTGAACTGCCACGATCCCGCGCCGCAGACCTCGATGAGCAGCTTGGCCAGTTCGAGGAAGTTCGTCGGCCGGTCGACCCCTACGTTGAGCACTTCGCCGTTGGCAGCCTGAGCTTTGGCCGAGCGGATCATCGCCTCCACGCAGTCATCGACGTAGAGAAAATCGCGCAGGAACGTGCCGGAGCCGAAGATCGGGATCGTCTGGCCATCGAGTGCCAGGCGCACGAACCAGTTGACCACGCCGTATTGCGAATGCCGCATCTGGGCCCGCGGACCGTAGGTGTTCGTCAGCCGCAGCAGCACGGCGTCGATCCCGTGGACCTCGTGATAGATGTGGACAATCTTCTCCGCCGTGAGGTTGGAAAGCTCGTAGATCCCTTTGGGGTTCGACGGCGCGGTCTCGTCGACGGGCAGCCTGGTGGCAGGGCCATATTCGCCCCGCGTTCCGGTGAAGATCACCTTGGCCCGCGGATGGAAGCGGCGCACCGCTTCCATGAGGATGGCGGTTCCCTTGATGTTGAACTCGATGTCCGGCAGCGGGTTGGTCAGGCTCATCACGTGCGAGACCTGGCCGGCCAGGTGGAACACGTAGTCCTGGTCGCGGACCAGCCAGTTCATCGCGTGCGGATCGCAGATGTCGCCGAAGTGGATTCGCACCCGGTCCTTGACCGGCTCGACATTGAACAAGTTGCCGCCGTACTCGGGGATCATCGCGTCGATGATCGTCACCTCGGCCCCCAGTTCGACCAGGCGGATGGCGAGATTCGAGCCGATGAATCCCAGCCCGCCGGTGATCAGCACCCGAGCCCCTTGCCACGTGCCGCGGGGATCGATCGTCATCACGCCGCCTCCTTGCCTGGTTCGACGGCGCTGGCATTCACGGCCTTCGCCACCGTTTCGACCTCCGTCATAGACAATCCTACGTACATCGGCAGCGAGAGAATCTCGCCGGCGATCCGTTCGGTCACCGGTAGGTCGCCGCGCCGGTAGCCGAGACCGGCATACGCGTCCTGAAGGTGCACGGGCACGGGGTAGTGCACCAGAGTC
>CAZFKF010000384.1:0-5542 GCA_964518805.1 uncultured Planctomycetaceae bacterium
CACTGGTTGGTGTCTCCGCCCATGAAGCCGTAGAAATACTCGAAGCCCATGCCGATCGGCCACTGATCGAAGGGGCCCGCCTGGCTGGCCTGAAATTCCGGGGTGTTGTGGTTCTTCCCAAACCACGCGGTGCGATAGCCGTTGTCCTTGAGGATCCGGCCGATCGTCGCCTTGTCCTTGGTGATGACACTGTCGTAGCCTGGATATCCGGTGGCCTGCTCCGCGATGACGCCGTATCCAACCGAGTGGTGGTTCCTGCCCGTGAGCAAGGCCGCGCGCGTGGGCGAGCAGAGCGCCGTGGAGTGGAAGTTCGTGTATCGCAGACCCTTGGCAGCAACGCGATCCAGGGCCGGGGTTGGAATGACTCCGCCGAACGTACTCGCGACGCCATAGCCGGCATCGTCCGTGATGATCAGAAGCACATTTGGTGCGCCCTTGGGCGGCACGATCCGAGCCGGCCAATAGGGCTTCGACTGGGGGGCCGTACGCTCGATCTTGCCGCCGAACTTCTGGGGCGCGGCCGGGAGTCGCCGGCCGTCGATGCTCATTGTAGCGCCGGGAGAGCCGGGCACGCCGTGGATCTGTTGCGCCTCGCTCGGAAGGGACACAAGCACCGCGCAAAAGAACGCCGCCCAGGTCGCCGCACAGACAGGCTTTCGATTCATGAACCACCTCCAATCGACAATCCGGCAGACAAGAGACTCGAATAGAAACGACGCCAACTGCTTTGTTCCGCTTCTGACTTCCTCCGTTACGGACACGATCATTGCTGCGGCGACGGCGCGGGCTCCTTCAGCCGGACTAACGTCCACTGCTGGGTCTTGTCCTTGCCGACATGGATCAGCGCCGGAGCTTCATCCTTGGTCAAGTTGTAGATCCCGGTCTCGCCGACCGTCGTCTTGTTGTCGCCTACGGTCCAGGCGAGCCGTTGGGTTTGCTTATCCACGGCGCCCTGTACCGGGAGCGTCGTTCCGCTGATCACGTCCTGATAGTTGCCGGCCACGGCGCCCGACTTGTTCACGGCCAACTGGATCACGTAGTGCGGATCGGACTCAGAGCCTCGAACGAGCCCAAAAACTCCCAACGGCAGCCACTCGCCCGCGCCTGGGTCGGGCGCGGGCTGGCTCTGGGCCAGGGTGGAGGCCTGCTGGTAGTACTGGTCGGCCGAGGCCGTGGCCTGATCGCCGTAGTAGACCTGGTCGCCCCGGTAGGTGATGGAGTTGCCGTAATCATAATACACCGGCTGCGTTTCCGCGCCCCAGCCGTACCAGGACCCGACAGCCGGCCATGTAGCCACGCCCCACGCTCGCCCCGCTGTCCAGCCCGCCGGATTCCAGGCGCCCGGGTGGGCTGCGTACCAGCCTTGATTGAACATTCCGGCGCCGCTGTAGGACGTCCTGACGGCAGCCCCGCGCGCCGCATAGGCGCTGCCACCGACCGCCTCAGTCTGGTGGTACCCCGCGAATCCGGCGGAGCCCCTACCCGCGGAGCCTGTTCCTGCGACGCCTGCTCCCGTAGCACCAACTTCTGCGGTGCCCACCCCGCGAGCGCCTACTCCAGGCGCCGTCGCTGCGAATCCGGCGTCGGTTGGGAGTCGGACCTGCGACGTTCCGAAACCGCGCGACTCAGCCCCGAAGGACTCGCCGCCGCGTGGCGCGCCCCAGCCGCCGGATTCGCCACTGCCGCCGCGTTGCACACCGCCGCGTTGCATGCCGCCGTACGGCTCGTCCCCGCGTTGCATGCCGCCGTATGGCTCGCCGCCGCGCTGCATGCTGTTGCCGAATCCACCGCCCCGTTCCATGCCGCTGCCGCCAGCACCGCCCCCGCGTTGCATCCCTCCACCGCCGCCGCCCCCACCGCCCCCGCCTCGCGATCCCCCGAAACCACGCGCATGAACCAGTTGCGCCCCAAGCAGCGCCAAGGAGGTTCCAACGACCAGACTGATCGCCGCCTTGTTCATGTGAAACACCTTTCGCAAGATTCCCGAAGTTGCTTCGCTTTGGGCTTGAACGTCACTTTCCGGATTCCGCTCGAACGATCTTCACGGGCGGGACATCCGGAAGGCTCACCCCGTCGATCGTGCGTTTCACCGACTGCCAAGTGAAGCTGTCGGCGTTCAGAGGGGTCGCGATATTGACCGACGTGCTCTCGCTGCCGTCGCGGAGCACGCCCGCCGCCTCGATCACCCACTTCGATCCATCTCGCATCCAAACGTCCTTGCCGAAACCACCCTGCGCGTCAAAGTGCCAGGAGACGATCCGGCCCAACCTCGGATCCCAGCCGATGATTTGGCCTCCGGTCAAGGTGGACCGGCCGTCCTTCACGACGGCATACGTATTCTTAATGAAGTTCCGTTGCGCCATCCACTCGAAGTGAAGGCGCAGCGGTTGGTCTTTCGCCTCGGGAGCCCAGTCCCCGATGAGCCACTCCAGAGCCTTCAGGTAATCCTCGTTCGAGACGGGGACATACGGTGCATCCCGCCCGAGAACCATGGCCCACTTCCCGTCGCGTCTCGCGTGGACCACGGTGTAACGTGCCGCCGTGTCGGCAAGGCCGCCGGGCGACTTGACCCTGGCGACGCCTTTTTCGACGGCCAACTCCGGGCCCAGGAAGCGAATCGACTCGGTTTTCACCGTCATGACGGCGCCGCGGTGCTGCTTGAACAAGTCGGCGTACTCCTTCTCGATCGCGGCCCGGCCTTGCAGGGTCCGACCCGATTCGTCGGTATACTCGGCGTCAACCGCCCAGAGGGCAGCGACTGCCTTGGCATCGCCGGCATTGAACGCGGCGACGAACGCCTCGGCCGTCGCCCGGATCGCCTTTTCGTCGGCCGCGTTTGAGGGCTTGCCGGCAGCGGTCTCGTTGGCGACCTTCGCGCTTCCGGCCTTCGATTCGTCGGCCCAGACGCGTGGCAGCGCCCACGCGAGGCCGGCCGTGAAAGCGAAGACGCCGAGAACGATAGACCGCATCCGTTGGTTGTCGTACTTCATACGGGAACTTCTCCTGCTCGACGGTGCGGCTGGGTTCTGCCGGATAAGGCCGAAACACCCCATGCCGTTGCGCGAGGACTGACAGCCAGCATTCTAGCAGCGACTCGACGAACGGCGAGGGCGCCGGGGACCGGAACGGCCTAGTGTCCCGTCAAACTTGGATTGACGGGTTCGGGTGCCACTGGCGTCTCGCCAGTGGCGTGAAAAACCACGGGCAAGATGCCCGTGGCACCCGTCAATCGGGAATTGACGGGACACGAGGGCAAGTCAGGGGCAGGGGCGATCGCGCTTGGCGTCACATCACCGGATTCCCTAACGCTCCACATCCGGTTTGTTGCAACTCCTTGCCTGGTATGGTATTCTGTTCAACGGATCGATTGTCCTCCTCTCCGCCGTGAGTTGTTTCCGGTCGGAAGGGCCGACGGAGATCCGTGAACTCGCGCCTATGTCGAGCTTTCTTTGCAGAGCAGTTGTGCCCTTGGCCCTGTTGATTGCGGGCATTGTCTCCGCGAGACACGGGGCCAAACACCATCTGATCCCGGTCGTGCGGGAGCATGAAGAGGAGGTATCGATCCCGATCCCGATGCCGTTCGTCGCCGGTCCACCGGGTCCTGAGGAGAACGGGCCTCCCGGCGACATTTCCGGCCAGGAGCCACCCCTGGGGCCAGACGGCCCACCCGGCGGACCGCTGATGGACCAGCCGCCTTTGCCGTGGCAGCCCCCGCAGATGTTCGAGAAGGTCATCAAGAAGGTCATCGAGACGACCGATGAACCGGAGCCGCGGATCATTCGCGAGGTGAGCGTCGGGGGGGTGACGCTGGCCGACTCGGGCGAAATCAGGCGAACCTACAGCGGCGAAGACGGCCCTGCCCTGTGCCCTACCTGAGTGAAGTAACAGGAGGTCATGGTGTCCATGACCAAGAAGAAGCCGGGTTCGTCGATCTGGCGGCTCGCGTGGTGGCGTCCGTGGATCCAGGCGGCGTTCTTGCTGGCGTGGCTTGACCCGCTGTTGGTGCGCATGCACTCGGTATGCGGCCCGGTATTCCATTGCTACTCGTGCCCGCTGGCCACGTTCGCTTGTCCGATCGGCGTGCTGGCCAATTTCAGCGCCCTGCACCTGATCCCATTTATCGCCCTGGGGACGCTGCTGGCGGTCGGGGCAGTGTTCGGCAGTTTTGTGTGCGGCTGGGCGTGTCCGTTCGGATTCTTGCAGGATCTGACGGCCCGCGTCCCGACGCCGAAATTGCGATTGCCCGGCGTCCTAGGGTGGTTTCGTTACGTGGTGCTTCTGGGGCTGGTGCTTGCGGTTCCCTATCTCTATGGCGAAGACCATCCGCTGTTCTTCTGCCGCGTGTGCCCGGCCGGAGCGTTGGAAGGGGCGGTCCCGTTTGTGGCCAGCCAGGCGATGACCGGAAAGGAAGTCGTGTGGCCCAGCGCGGTCAAAATCGTCGTGCTGACCACGTTCCTGGTAGCGATCTTCTTCACCTACCGTCCTTGGTGCTCGGTCTTCTGCCCCCTGGGAGCGATTTTCAGCCTGTGCAACCGGGTCTCTTTCCTTTTCGTGCGTTTCTCGGCAGACAGTTGCAACGACTGCGACCGCTGCCGCGACCTGTGCCACCAGCGCGGTCCCCGGCAACAGCGGGCCGGCGACTTGCGCTGCATCCGCTGCCTCGATTGCGTACGCTGCCGTGCGTTGAGCGTCGGAACTGCGTTTCGTTCAGGGACGGAAGCAGCGGCCGGCCTCGATATTGTCTCCGCGATCACGACCGAAGCCGGAGCAGACGGCAAGTCCCACCCAAAGCGCGGGTCTGGCGGTGGGTAAGTCCTTTGGCGAGCGGCCGGCGCATGCCTCGCCGCAACCCTCTAATGGGTTGCTAGTGGATGGGTGAAAGTATCGTCTCTGCAGGGTATCCGTGGAATCTTGATTCTGTTCCGACCAACGCTGGCCCACACGCCGATTCGTCCCGGAGGGACGTTTGGCAGTCGCCCAGCGATTCATCGCTGGGTCGTTCAGCCTCAAACCCCTCGGCGTCCCGTAGGGACGCTTGAACCAGCGGCGGGAAGGTTCAGTTCAAGTGTCCCTACGACACACCGGAGGCGGTGGGGGGCGATCCCCCAGCGATGAATCGCTGGGCTAGTGTCAACAGCCCCTCCGGGGCGATGGATGGATCATGCCGAGTTGTCTTCCGCTGCAAAGCAGAACCGGCACTCATGAGCCTCTCGTCCTTTCACCTCGCCGGGTTGCCAGCACCGGTTTCCGCGTAACTATTGCCAATTCCCCGATAGCGTGATATCGACAAGGGCACGCCCAAGATGTAGGATACCCAGCAATCTGCATGACCTGGGAGAGTTCTCGATGTGGGCCGCAGATCGCCATTCACGACGCGCATTGCCGCAGGCCCACGGTCACGATGGCCTCCTGCAAAGGCGACGACTCGTTCCCGACGTCGGCCGCCGTTTTCGGTGAGGCGTCTATTGCCGGTGCTCGTGTCGAGCACCTTCGGAGCCCGCCGAGCGAGACCGCCCCTTCGCGCGCATCAAGGGCGGCCTTC
>CAZFKF010000385.1:0-5540 GCA_964518805.1 uncultured Planctomycetaceae bacterium
CCGTCGGGCTCATGGACCGGGCTCGCCTGCGCACCGGCACCCGCGGGCTTCGGGGCGCGCTCTTTCGAGCGGCAAGCGCTTCGGAGAAGGCGAACACCATGCTGCACGTGCGTGCCGCCAAACCGAGCGGGGGCTGGTGCCAGCGGGACATCCTGCGCAGCGGCTCCAGGTCCTCTTCTACCCGAGCCAATTCGGCCTGGAGTTCCGGACTCTTGATCAACTGCTCGTCGATCCGCCGCTGCTGGCGATCGTCCAAGGCTCCGAGCAGGTAGCCCAGCAATTGCCGTTGTCTCTTGCGATCACCCATGTCCAAGGAATTGGCTTACGGTTAACGATTCGTTCAACCTTGCCACTGCCGTGTGTAAACGGCTCTTCACGGTTCCTACCGGGATCGACAACACATCGGCCGCTTCGCGGTACTTTAACCCCTGGAAATAGACCAAGACCACGACGCAACGCAGCGAATCGGGAAGCTGATCGATCGCCTCGCGAACCGCCTGGCTGTCCTCCTCCAGGCTGAATTGCTCGATGGGGTCCATATCCCGGCTGTCGAGCAGGTTCATCAACGTGCCTCCGTCTTCGTCGTCCAAACCCTCCATGCTGCGGCGGCGATCGAGGCTCACCATGCGGTGCCTTCGATTGCGACGCTGGGCATCGATCGCCTGGTTGGTCGCCACGGTATACAGCCAAGGGCGAACCTTGCGCCCGGGCTCAAATTGTTCGCACTTGAGGTGGACCTGAAGGAACGTCGCCTGAAAGGCGTCTTCAGCCATCTGGGCGTCACCCAGGTAGTTCCTCAAGTAACTGTACAACTCCGTTTCGTAGCGATAAACCAGTTGCTCAAACGCCCCACGATCCCCACGGGACCGATATGCCAGGAGCAGGTCCTCATCGGTGGGCATATCGACCGGATGGGCCTCGTCGGAGAGCGATCGGGTCTTGTCGATCGTGGTATTCATGCTTGCTACGGTTCCAGAGGCGGAACGGTTCGGTGCTGATTGCTCCCGCTCACATGAGGGGAGCGACGTCGCCAAGAGCCGCTCCGCCAGAAGGTTATTGTACTAAGTCTTCCGCCCTGCGCCTCGGAAAAACCCCGGCCTCGTTTCCGAAAGCCAGCTCGCTGTCGCAAGGCTCACTAGTGAACGTTAGTCGCCTAGTGCAACTGCCATGCCGGGGTCATTCAAACCGCAGAATCCGCCCAAGCGGACCTTGTGGAAGTGACGTAAGTAGTTTTGGAAAATAAACTTGCGTGTGAATCGCGCCGCACGGCAGCGAACGCCGGCCCCTCGCCGCGTCGGTCCAGGCGATTGAAGAATCTTCCCGGCGCTACAAGACGAGACATCCGGTGTGAAAAAGAGCGCAAATCAACCGAACGGGCGTCATTCGACCAGCTCGCTCAGACAGTCGAGCATATACCGGATGCTGTCCCTCGCCAAGCTCTCGACTCCTGGCGCGTAATCGAACACCTCGACGGACACCCATCCGAGGTATTCGATTTCCCCCAATGCCTCGAAAATCGGGCGGAAGTCGAGCTGGCCGAATCCCGGGCCCCGGCGATTGGGGTCGTTGGCGTGGAAATGGGCCAGAAGCTTTCGGTGCCGGCGGATGAGATCGGAAGGCGACACGGATTCGGTAGCCATGGCCTTGCAGTCGAGCTGAAGCCGCACCTGGGGCGAGCCGATTCGTTCGACCAACGCCACGGCGTCGTCGGTTGTCACGAGAAAATTGGTCTCTTTCGGGCCCAGCGGTTCCAAGGCTACGCTCACGCCGGTCGACTCCAGCGCGGGAAGAAGCCGCGTGAAGACCTCCTCCGCGTACTGCATCCCCTGCTGGCGCTCGACCCCGGCGAGGAGGTTCCGCTGCTGCGGCGAGCCGAAGACCATCACCGTGCCGCCCAGTTCGGCGCAGCAGCGGGCGAGTTCGGCCAGATAGTCGGCGGTGCGGCGGCGCTGATCCGCGTCCGGGCTGGTGACGTGGAAACCTTCGGTCTTGGCCAGCAGCCAGTGCAGGCCGATGACCTGAAGGCCCGCCGCGTCGGCCGCCTGACGGATCTCGGCCCGCTGCTTCGAGGTGATCTGCGTGACGTACTGGGCCAGCGTGAACGGAGCGATCTCGATTCCCGTGTAGCCGCAGTCGGCCGCAAAGGCAAACGCCCGGTCAATCGGCCAATCCTGGAAGGTCTCGTTGCAGACGGCGAACTTCATGGTTGCCCTTGGCGCGTCGGAAGCGACGGGGAGTGGTGGTGGATGCGGTCTTGTCGGCGAGTTTCTTGCCGTCGGCGGTGCTCGGGGCGCTGGTGCGGGGATCGGCCGCGCCCTCCAGCGGATCGCCCGGATGGATCCCGTCGAGCCGCTTCTGGATCTGCTTGGCATACTCGGCCGAAAGCTCGAAGCCCAGGAACTGTCGCTTGAGTTTCTTGGCCACTGCCAGCGTGGTGCCGCTGCCGCCGAAGGGATCGAGCACCAACTCGCCCTCGTTGCTGGTGGCCGAGATAATGCGGCCCAAGAGGCGCTCGGGCATCTGGCAACCGTGCCACCCCGCCCGCTCGGCAAACGTACCGCAGACCCTGGGGAAATACCAGGTGTCTTCGTCGGGCTGGAAGCCGTCGGGCAGGTCTTGGGGGCGAAGGATCCAGGTATCGTCGGGCAGGCGTCCCTTGGGCTCGGCGCGACGGTCGGCGTAAACCAACTGCCGCGCGGAGGGGACCCGGATGGTGTCGCCGTTGAACGTGTACTTCTTGGCGTCCTTGACCATGTAGAACAGGTGCGCGTGCGAACGGCTGAACTTGTATTTGCAGTGGACGCCGAACGTGTAATACCACACGACCCAACTGCGACACGTCAGCCCGTGCGCCTCCTGGAGCATGACTTTCAATTCAGCGGCATACTCGTCGCCGATAGCCAGCCAGAAGGTGCCGTCGGGCTTGAGCACCCGGGCCACCTCGGCCGTCCACTGGCGGCTCCAGTCCAGGTAATGGTTGCGATGGAGGCGGTCGTCGTACACATCGTATTCATAGCCGATGTTGAACGGCGGATCGGCAAACGCCAGATCCACCGACCCGTCTTCGAGCTTCTTCAAACCGGCGATGCAGTCCTCGTTCCGGACGACGTTGAGGTGAGACAACGCGCTCATGCTCCTTCTGATCCATCCCTCATCGCGATACGGCCGTAGAGCGCCGCGATTCCACACGCGGCGTTTGAGTCCCGGCTTGTCCGCCATCTTACCAGGACGGCCCCCGATTGCCAGCACCCCAGGGGCGGACCAGGGCTGCAAGACGCACGCAGCCCCCGCGGCCGGAATTGGGCGACTGCCAGACTCGCTAGAGGTCACTCAGCAGAACCTTCAGCACGCGGGCGTCGGGGGTCTGACGCCTTGGGGGAGCGAAGGGCATGCTGTCGGGGGTCATGATCGTGAACGTCTCGTTGTACGACCAATAGGCCCACCCGATGCCGCGTTCTTCAAACACGGTGCGCAGGTCGCCAAGGTACCGGCACCGGTCCGCCGGATCGGCAGCCTTCTGGTAGCAGCCGAATTCGGCGCACCACAACTTCACGCGTCCGCCCCAGCGACGCTGCCATGCGATGGCTTTGTCGATCCGCGCCGCCAGTCGCGATCGGTCCCACGATTCCCGGGCATACTGCTCGATTTGCGACTTCGCCGCGGCCCGCAGCCCCTCGGGCACCGGCCCGAGATAACGCGAATGGTCGGCCAAGACCGTGCTCTTGGAAGGATAGGGGAGGCCCCTCAGGTGCGGGAAGACCCCCGACTGCCATTGGCCTCCCTGAAAGGTGAACAGGTGCGGCTCGTAGAACGTGAAGCAGTACAGCACGTTGCCGTCATCGACCGGCTGGAGGTTGTAGAGGCCCTCGATCGATCCGATCAGGTCCCCGCTGAGGATCAGGGTGTGCCCGGCCATTTCGTTGCGAACGGCCTTCCAGAGCCGCTGTTGGAGCCGGTTCCAGTGGTTCCAATCGGCCGGATTGGGACTGCCGCCGTACGGTTCGGTCATCAGTTGCAGGGCCACCTGCCGCGGTCCCCAACGCCCGGCCATGTGGCGGCTCAGGGCCTGCATGAAACCGAAGAACCGCTCGAACTGGTCGGCGTTGCCCAGGACGCTTCGCTTGAAATCATCTTCCGGGTGAATGCAGACGACCGTCGGCAACCCTTCATCCGCGGCCAGGTTGACGAGGTGGTCGAAGTACCCGACGCGCGACGCATCCAGTCCGCTGCCCGCTTGGAGCACGGCGGGATTGACGAGGAACTTCACGAATCCAAAGCCCATGCTCTTGATCAGCCGGATGTCGTCGCGGTAGACGCGCATCCCCGGCTCCGGCGGCATGGTCCGCACCTGGCGATCGATGCAGATGCCGCGTTCCAGCTTGAGGGCCAACGGCGACGGTGCGCCCGCCTCGGGTTCGGCACAAACCGCCATGCCCATCGGAGCCGCGGCGACGACCAGAAACGATAAGCGAACGACTCTTCCCATGCGTCCCTCAAACGGTGTTCCCGGAGGCGATCGCCGACCCACCGCGGCCAGCACACATGTCGAGCCGCCGGATTGCGGACTTGCCCTATTGTCCGAGAGCTGGGGGCTTCACACAACGCCCGCCCCCTCGCCCCGAACCCTAGGAGCCGCACGTCAGCGGGCCCCTGCCAGGATGGTCCCCCCTGTTCCCGCGGGTGGTTTGCCCCGGTGCGCCCAAGAACTTCGCGCCCGCCGCGAACCTTCTACAGAGCACCGTCATCTGGTGGTCTAGGATGGACGCGTCTGCGCGCGTCGTGGTATAGTATACAGATGTTTTCATATCGCCGGGCCGGAAGCTCGAACGTCAGGTGCGAGCGGGTGCGGCGGCGTTTACGTGGGGAGCGGCAGTGATGTCGTCGGACGGCTTGGCAGCGCTGCGAATCGACCGGTCGCGGCGCCGGCGGCGCGTGTCGTCGTGGGTCTGGGTGGGGCTTCTGGCCATCGTTGCCTTGGCGGTCCTTTCGCCGCGTCTGGTGCGGGGATTGCAGGTGGTCGAGGTGGGCGTCGAGCCTGGCGTGCGCGTCTCGGCGGCGACGGGCAAGCCGGCGGACGGCAGCCCCGAATTGACCGCCGCCGGCTATGTGGTTGCCGATCGACAGTCGGTGCTTGCCGCCAAGTTCACCGGACGGTTGGCCAAGCTCAACGTGGCCGAAGCCGATTTCGTGAGAAAGGGCGTGATCGTCGCCGAACTGGACCACAGCGAGTTGGACGCCTCGATCGTTCAGGCCGAGGCGGAGGTGAAGGAAGCCGCCGCCGAAGTGCAGCGGTTGACCAAGCTCGCCGCACAGGCGGACGCCGAACTGGTTGCCGCCGAAGCGCCCCTGGAGACCTTCATCGCCGAGAACAAGCAGTACGAGGTCCTCCTGGCCGACGCCAAACGCCGCCTCGCACGTGACGAGAGCCTTGCCACGCGCAGCGCGGTCGGGTTCTCCGAGGTCGACGACCGGCGCACCGAAGTGCTCGCCATGGACGCCAAGATCGCCTGGACCCAGCAGCGCAAGCGCGAGGCGCAACA
>CAZFKF010000386.1:0-5537 GCA_964518805.1 uncultured Planctomycetaceae bacterium
CGACGCTCTTAATGAACCGGCGGGCGGCCTTGAAGCGGAGGATGAGAGCACTGCCCAGACACCCTCCCACGGCCATGCCGATGCCGGAGAGCTTCGAGGCGGCCAGGTTCGAGAGCGTTTGCGAGCGGTGCATCGCGGCGTAGGTCAAGGCCGACGCTGCCGATGCCGCGACGACCAATAGGGCCAGCGTGCCGGTCAGGTAGGCGATCAGGCGTTGCAGCCTTGCCTTCATGGTCTCACTTTGCCGAAGTCGATCCTGCATAGTTGTTGGCTCCACTACTACTCCAACGGCGGCAATCCCAAATCGCGGGCGATCTTGGCGGCCAGCTTGTGCTCAAGCGTGTCGAGGCCGCGCCCACCGGCAACTTCGCGCAGGTGTTCGTAGACCCGGCGGGCCTCCACTGTCGAGAGAATCACAATTACGCTGCCGTCGATGTCGGTGTTGGGCATAGTCAGTTGTCAAAACTCCTAACGGTTCGTTGCAAATCCTGCCCCGCCCAGGAAGACCGGAACCTGGGCGGGGCGCGGCACAGAGGTTACTTCGGGGCCTTCTTCGTCACACGGCCCACAGCCTTCCCTGCGGACACGGCCAGCCTGCTCAACTCCGCCTTGCTGTCGGCGGCGGCCTGGCTGAGTTGGAGCAGGACCACTAGATCGCTGGCGGCGGCGCTGTAGGCCGGATCGGTCGAGTCAGCGGTGTTGACAACGCCGGTCTGATTCTCGACCTCCTTTCGGAGGGCCGTCAGCAAGGTCGTCAACTCGTTGTCGATGCCGGCCAGGTCGGTGCTTGGCACCTGCCCCAGACGGTCAAGGCTCTCACGGATGTCGCTGTTCATGGTGTTCCTCTCAGTCTCTCAAGCGTTTGATGCCCGTCCGAATCAGCCGCACGACCGCCAGGGCATCTTCCACGGCGGTGTGGGCTACTTTCCCGTCCAGTCCAGCCCGCTCGTAGCAGGTCTTACTGTCCGGTAGTTTTTCGTCGTCCGGCCGCCAGAAGAGGATGGCCGGGTCAAGCGTGCGATGATGCAACTTCACCACCTGCTCGAATCTTGGGAGCCGTTTCAGGAATTGCCGGTCAAAGCTCGCGAAGTTCTTGCCGGCCGGAGTCAAACCGGACTGCCCGTTCCAGCCGCAATCTCTCAGCCAGGCCGCGAAGTCGTCGGCAACTTGGTCCGGGTCGCACCAGCACGGCTCCCTCTGGCCAGACAGGCGGCGCAGCAGGTTCGTGTTGAGCGCCAAGGCATAGGCGTTACCGCGATACTCCCGGTGGCAGACGAGCCGATGGTAGACCGGCAATTCGTGGATCGGCCTCGTCCACTCGTCCCACACTGCCCCGATTTCGAGAATCTGGCAGGTCTCGGGATCGAGGCCCGTGGTTTCGATGTCGATGCTGACGTAGGGCATCTTCGGCGTGACTGTCGGCAGCAACGGCTCCTTGACGGCCCGCCGGTAGTGGCCGCTCCAGCCGCAACCAACGCACTGGCCGATCTCGGGATTGCTCGTCGGCTTCAACATTTCTTCGCAGTTCGGACAGAGTTTCTTCATGGCCGGTCTCCGTCGATGATCTCGACGTTGTGTTTCAACAGCAGGGCTTGCACCCAGTCTTCGCTCTCGGCGTGCCAGGCCCCGCACGAACAGGGACCAACGAGCGTGTCGCAAGGCTGACCAGAGTTGTAGTGCCGTTCGGCCCAGTTCGCCGGCCAGAGGACGACGCCGTTGATGCGAAGTAGCCGCTGTCGCGTGGCCCGGTCCCGCAGGGAGACGAACATTTCGATGATCGAGTGGGCCGCCTGCCGCCGGGCACGATGAACCTTGTACAACTGGGCCTCGGTGCCATTGCCGGCGTCGTACATCTGCTCGGCGATCAGTTCGTTGCGGCATACGTCGCGGTATAGTTCGAGGGTCTGGTCGGCGGCCAGCACAGGGTTGAGCACATCACTGCTGGGCGGGGCCAACAATGCTTCCTGCTGATCGCCAAACCAGCCGCATACTTCGCAGAGACGGTCGGCATCCCGGCTGGTTTCAAGTGCTGCGGTGCATCGGGGACAAAACCCGCTCATGTTCCTAGCTCGCGGAGGGCAGTGATTTCATCTTCGGTGAGCTTCTGGATCGCTTCACGGCGGAGCCGGATGAGCCGGTCGTATTCGGTTTTCTCTTGGCGGTACGCTTCAAGGCTTTTCTGGTACGCCTGGCGGCAGGCTTCTTTCGTGCCTTTACCGGACTCGCCGCAGGCGGCGCAGGGGATGATTCGTCGGTACTTGTTGCCTTCGACCGGGCACGGCGGGTCCGTGGGGTCGTAGACCGTTCCTTGCCCTCGGCAGGCGAGGCAGGGATAAGGGTTTGCGGGACTGCCTCCGTGCGCGAGGCAGAAGAGTCCGAAGTTCTTGTGGGACCGCCGGGGCCGGGTGCGTCGGAAGCCGGTGACGAACTCTCGGGACATGATTCATCTTCCTCGTCGCGGTTTGTTGACGCCCGGTTGTCTGCCAAGATGGCATACAACCTGCGATCCATTCTCTTTCTGGCCCACAGCGGCAAGCCCATCGGCACTTTCCCGCCGAAAAGCTCCTTTACTGCCCGAATCCCTGTAACCTGGCACGCTCGCTCCCATAGCCGCTGATGTTTCTCGCATTCCTCCTCGGCGGTCTTCAGTGTCTTAATCAGCCGGCGACTGCGGTTCACGAAGTCCCACATGGGCCGCAGTTCACCGTCGCTGTTGGGCACCAGAACTCGCACGCACGCTTGGAAGCGGGCCGGCACGCCGACGCCGCACACCTCCTTCCGCCAAACGATCCGGTAGCCTTCCGCGGAAAACCAAGTCCGGCGGACCTTCTGGTTCTGTCCTCGCTTTCTCTTGCGAACGAATTCCATCAACCTCTTCCTCGGCTCTTGCGCGGATGGCCTTCTTCGTACTTGTTGTGCCCTTTGGGCGGCCTCACCAGCACACGGCGGGCTTTCTTCCTGCCGCACTTCTCACAGCGCGTTGGCTGCCTGGCATCCATTGTCTGAAACGCCTCGAACGTGTGGCCGCACGCGCTGCACTGTAGGTCATAAAGCGGCACGTCAGTTCTCCGGCTCGGTCTTCGGAGACTCCACGACCACGATGTTCTTCATGTTGCGGACTCGAACCGGATTGCCGAAGCTGCTGTAGCCGCCGATGTACTCCGGCGTCACTTGCATGGCGGTCATCTTGTTCAGGCCCATCTGGGAGCCGCGCCGCCACGGGTAGACGATCAGGTCGCCGGGGTGGATTTCGCGGCCCAAGAAGTCGGTCGGGTTCATGCTGTCCTTTCGATAGAGAGGGTGAAGAATATGGTGCGACCGTCGATCAACGCGCCCCGCACCGTGGGCCGATTCCAACCCGTTTCAATGAGGCAAGGGTCTGGTTGTTTGACGGGCTTCAGACGGCGCACCCGCCCGATGTCGCCTGGGCGATGTCTTCGGGATTGAGCGATTCGTAGAACTGGTAGTCAGCCGGCGGCTGGTAGTCGTCAGGCGGGAACTCGTGGGCGTAACGCTCGGACATCTTCAGCGCGATCTCGTCTCGTGCCGCCCGGAAGTTCGCCACATGGTTCATGCGGGTCCACAGTTCTTTGCCGGGCAGCCGGCCCTCTTGCACCATGCCGCGGAACTCTGGCCAGAACTTGGGGTGAATCTCATGGCGTCGGAGAATTGCATTCAGTTGTCGGATGGTCATGGGTCGGCTCCCGTTGCTGGCGTTGTGATTTCCCTCCACCGTCTATGACGAGATGTTGGACGGAATCTGGACTGGAATTCTGCTTGCCGACAAATCGCTTGGGATGCGGAGCGGCGCGAGCGTGCTGGTTCCGATGCTGACGGCTGTGCCGGCGACGACAACCCCGGCTTGGGGCTCTCTGCTCAGAAGTGCCAAGTCAATGGCGTGTGCAGGCCATCGCAAGGCTGTAGGCCCAGGTCGGCGTAGGTGTCCCATGCCATGAAGGCCACGCGGTCCCAAATGCACGGCCGCTTGGGCGGCCGTTTCTGGGTTGGGTCCAGGGCCTCGAAATGCGCGAGGCGATCGGCGGGCGTCGTGGTCTCGTAGGCTCGACGCACAGCTAGCTCGGCCGCGTGCTGCCGGCGTTCGGCCAGTTCTTCGGCAGTCGGTTGTTTCGTGGAGCGACTCATGCTGCCCATAGCCCTTCCGAGACTGCCCTCAGACTGTGTTCCTTGGCGATCTCGGCGCAATAGGTGGGGTTCAGTTCGACAGACACGGTGTTTCTCTTGATGCGCTTACAGACGCGAATCACGGTGCCGGTCCCCGAGAAGAGGTCTAGCACGTCGTCGCCCTCTCGCGTTGTCAGTTTGATGGCCCGCTCGACCAGCGACTCGGGATGCTGAGTTGGATGCCACACCCGCCGCTCCTTGGCGTTGCCCACGACGCGCGGGAACTCGGTCCATGCGTCCAAGGGCACCCTCCCGCCTACCGCCGCCCGTTTATCGCCGTTCAAGTGCCGCCAAGACGCCACCTTGATCTGGTCCGGGTAGAGCGGCGCGTCTTTGCGACGGAAACGAAGGATGGGCCGATGCCCTGGGCCGCAATCCGAGTTGCGGTTCTGCCCGAACGTGAACGTCCAGACAAAGGGCTTGACCTCCAGGTACAGGCGCTCGGCGACGTAGTGGTAGGCCCAATGCTTGACGGCCAAGTCCCAGATGGCGTTGTAGCTCAGCCAGGTCACCCCGCAGTGTGGGATCGCAGACTCCAGGACTTGCCCGAGCCAATCCAGGTAGCCATCACGCGGCCGTTCCTTGTAGCCGTTGTGGCTCAGCCCAATGGCGTCGGGCGGGTCCATGAAGCAGCACGCGAAGTGCGGCAAGGATGGGAGCACGTCGAGACAATCGGCATTCATCAGGGTGTGCATGGATCAGTTGCCTCGGCGGTCATCCAGCCTTCGCTTCACAACGACGTAGGTGCCGATCCAGCCGCCGACGATGTAGGCCGCCACGGCGGCAAAACACCTTTCGACGATCAGGACCGTCGAAACGACGGTGCATAGATAGAGCAGTGCGCTGAAGTTGGCGGCCGTTAGTGGCTTCTTGCTGGTCACGGCATCGACGCACACGGTCCACACGATGTCCATGAAGAAACCGGAGAGAAACGCAAACGTCACGACGAGCAACCACGGCATAGATCATTTCCCTCTTGCGTAGCGTTCCAAACTGTCGAGGACGAGCCAGCCAAGCTGAGCCAGAAAACTGCCGGCGAACCCGCAAACGAGCCAGACGAGCGGGTTCCAACTGACAAGCGGGCCAAGGCCCAGGCCACACCAAAACCCGGCGCATTGGTAGCAGTCGATGATCCGGGTAAGGAGTGGGCAGCGTGGTTCGATCCATCTATGGACCGGCTCGCTGATCTCGGCATCCACGAGGATGTGCGTCAGGCCGATGACGGCCAGAATGAAGAGGATCAGATTCATTCGCAGTCCGAGTCCGTTTGGTCTGCCGGCTCTGGTCTTACCGCACCCCGGCAGCGAATCAAGGAAAGGGTGACAATTGGGATCAGGTCGCCGGGCAGCAGTCTG
>CAZFKF010000387.1:0-5533 GCA_964518805.1 uncultured Planctomycetaceae bacterium
GGTTGGACAAGCCAACCGTGGCACCCGTAAACTCAATTTGGACAGACCACTAGGATGGTCCCCCCCGCGATGCACGGCCTGCTCAGAACCACATCCACGTCTGTACTGCGTCGATCAAATCGTGGAACCACACGTACCCAACCGCGCGGCGGCCACAGTGAACGCGAGCCACCACGCCTGCGCCCGGCACGCGTTCGGCCAATTCTTCCCGATCGAGGCTTGCCGTCACCAACACCACACCGCCCTCGCTTTCCGTGATCTCGGTGCGCGTGCCAATCTGGTCGACTTTGCCCCACAACGTGTGCCCGGGATCGGTGGCCATGGCGAAGGACACGGCCAGACCATCCGTTGCTTTCCGCGTAGCTTCCGCCAAGTGCAGCATGCGACGCTCCGGGACTCGCAGTTCCAAGTGCCAAGGTCCGGACAGATCGGCCACCGAGAGCAGGACTTGCCCGCGAGCCACAGGCCGCCCGGTGAGCAATTGCTCCGCGTTCCACGTGAGCACCTCGCCGCGAATGGGGCTGCGGACCTCGAGTTCGGCCTGCTGCTGGCGAAGAATGGCATGTTGTGCCTGGAGGCTGGCTACCGCAGCGCGCAGTTCCTCCTGCTGAGCCGTCAGTTCAGTATAGCGTCTGCGCTGTGTTTCGTCCTCCCGGCGATTGAGGAGTTGTTCCGACTCAACGGACGCCAACTTCTTTGTTGCCGTCTGCAGCTCGCCCCCCACGCGTTTCAATTCCAGATCCAAGGCCGATTTTCGCAGAACGAGCAGCACCTGGCCGGCGTCGACGCGATTTCCGCTCTGGACCCGAAGCTCGCGCACCACGCCGTCGTCCGGGGCGAAGACGTCGCGGCTGACGAGCGGCAGCAGTTCGCCGCGGGCCTCGACGGAGAAATCGGCCGGCACCAGCGACAAGGCGGCCACAACGCCCAGAATTGCCGCAGCCACGATTCCGCAGACCGCCAGGCGTCTGCCCCGCAGCGAATGAACCAGCGAACCCAGCCTGCGAAGGAATCGCCCCAGGGGAAGTCTGGCCAATACCAGGGCGTTCTGTAGGGCCAGGGCAATGTGAGGAACCAGGGCGGCGGTGGTCTCGCGCAACGGTTCGTCGGGTCGGCGGTAGAAACACTCGACAACCATCGCCCCCAGCGTCTTTGCTTCGGCAGACGAATCGGAACGAGGGACCGCGCGTAGCGGCAAGATGCCCACCCCGGTGGCGTGGGATTCGTCGAGATACGCGTCCAGCGGAGCTTCGATCTGTGGGGGCAAAGCCTCGCCCGCTGGATGCCAGAGCGCGTCTCCGGCAGCCACGACCGCGCCCGCCACACGCTCCAGGAATTGCACGCAATTCGCACGGCGGCTGAAACTGTCGGCGCCGCTGACGGCGATCAGTCTGCACGCCGACCCGTGGCGCACCAACACGCTCACCCGGTCACATTCCAAGAGGCGGCGCGATTCATTGGCGATCGCGTAACACGTAGGTAGGAGGTCGAGACTCGCGTGAATATGCCGCGAGAACTCCTCGATTTGCGACAGCCGCCGGTGATGCCGCTCCATCGCGCGCATCTGCTCGTGCTGCTCGAAGTCGACAAGCAGTTCGCACACTGCTTCGAGGAAACGGAGATAACCGCCCAGAACACTTGGGCTGGCATTCGGGCGTTGGGCAATCTCCACGACGCCGCTCGCCCCACGAGCGGAGCCCCAAGGCGCAAACAGGAGGAGCCACGGACTGGGGTTGGGCGTCAGGGCGTCGGGCGTGACGGTCTGCGCTGGCGGCACCGCCCGCGCCGAACGATGGGCCAGGACCCACGCAGCGCTCATGCGATGCCAGTCGGCAGGTTCGGCGCCCGCGCCGCTCTCGGATTCGAACACGCCTGTCCGGCGTAAAGCGTGCAAGCTTTCCGCGCCGTCGTGCGTCCAGACGATTCCCCCCACCGCCGCCAAGGCCTCGACAGTCCGGACCAGCAACTGGCCATAGAACTCGTCACGACTGAGCGATCTCTGCGCCAGTTCCGCGATCGTTTCGATCAGACTGTCGAGTTCCAGCAGGGTTGGCTCCCCCGCTGGCCCCCCACTCTCGTGGATCATACGCTTGCAGCTTCCCGTTTCCCCAGGACATCCGCGACTGTCCTTGGGATACTCTCGGCACATCCGGTCCCACCGGCTCACCTGGATTGGCAGCCATCCATTGTACGGCTTCGACTCACCCCGTGCGGCATGGCGCTTCCCACCGGCTGCGTCGATGGAGCGCTGTCCCGGCGTACGTGGATCCTGGGGATCGCATTCCGGGAGATTAGATAAGATCGTTAATTTGGGTGCAATAGCGGAGCCTGCGTGACCGAGCTTAAGTGTTCTGCCGACTGTGTCGATGTTGACGATAAGGCCGTATTTGTCGGGGGTTTCACGCCGATGAGATTTGAGGGGAATCCCGCGAATTGGGCTTGAGAGGAGTCTTCCGTGCGCCCGGGGGGAGCGCGCAGCGTGGTGCACCACGCTGTCCATGGCTGCCACCCGACGGCGTTTGAAGGTCTCCCCAGGCCTCCAGCCGCCTCGTTGGTCCTTGATTGGGCTCGAAAACCTGTGATGCGCAGACGGCACGCTTGGGCACTGATGCTCGTGGCCGCCGCAGCCCTGACGCTATCGGGCTGTCTGGCACGGCGCGAGCGCGCGCCCGTCGAGCCCTTGCGTGCAACGCCCGACCTCAGCACCACCGCCCTGGCGGTCCAGTATCCTGACGTGGAGACGGTCAACGCCCTGGAAGTGGGCGGAGCGGCCAGTCCGCGAACGATCCGCGACCACGACAAGGTGAAATACGCCGACCTGTCGCTCGAAGACGCGATTCGCCTCGCCCTGGAGCACTCCAAAGTGCTGGTGGACTTGGGCGGAACGGTTCTCCGCTCGCCGGAGTATATTCGCACGACGTACGGTCCCTCGGTCCAGGAGACCGACCCGCAGTTCGGCGTTGAGGGCGCGCTCAGCGCTTTCGACGCCAACTTCGCCACGAGCCTCTTCGCCGAAAAGAACGATCGTCGCTACAACAACCGCTTCGTGGGCAACCTAGGCTACTTCCAGCAGGACTACGATGTCTTCAAGACCGAGATCAGCAAGCGGGCGGTGACGGGCAGCTTATTTGCCATCCGGCAGGTGATCGATTTCGATCAGAACAACAACCTCGGCAACCAATTCCCCCGGGGCGCGTGGGACACCTATGTGGAAGGCGAATTCCGCCATCCGCTTCTCCGAGGCGGGGGAGTCGAGTACAACCGCATCGCCGGCACAAGCGGCCAGGATGGCGTGTACAACGGCGTGCTCATCGCCCGCGTGCGCACCGATATCAGCCTGGCCGATTTCCAGATGGGCGTGCGCGACCTGGTGGCCAACGTCGAGAACGCTTATTGGGACCTGTACTTCGCCTACCGCGACCTGGACACGAAGATTCGCGCCCGCGACACGGCCCTGGAAACCTGGCGCCGCGTCGAGGCCCTCTATCGTACGGGGCGCCGCGGCGGCGAGGCCGAAAAGGAGGCCCAGGCCCGCGAACAGTTCTTCCGCTTCGAATCGGAAGTCCAGAACGCCCTGAGCGGACGCCCCCTGGAAGGCACCCGGACGAACAACGGCACCAGCCCCGGGACTTTCCGGGCCGTGCCGGGAGTCTACCTGGCCGAACGGCGACTCCGTCTGATGATGGGCCTGCCCCCCAACGACGAAGTGCTCTTCCGGCCCGCCGACGAACCGCCGGTTTCGCCCGTGAGCTTCGACTGGGCCATTGTCGCGGACGAGGCCCTTCTGCTCCGCGCAGAACTCCGCCGCCAGCGATGGGAGGTCAAGCGCCGCGAACTCGAACTCGTCGCCAGCAAGAACCGCCTGCTTCCTTCGTTGGACGTGGTGGGGCGCTACCGGTGGCGCGGGTTCGGCGAGAAGTTGATCGATCCCGACCGCGAGGGACTTCCGCCGTTCGACAACGCCTTCATGGACCTTACCAGCGGCAATTACCAGGAATGGCAGGCCGGCGTCGAATTCTCGCTGCCCATCGGATTTCGCCAGGCGCACGCCGCCGTGCGCAACGCAGAACTGCGCGTGGCGCAGGCTAGGGCCGTACTCCGCGAAGAGGAATTGCAGGTCACCCACGATCTCAGCACCGCGGTCAGCGAGTTGGACCGGGCCTACACCGTCCTCCAGACCGAGATCAGCCGCATGGTCGCCACCAAACAGCAGGTCGAGGCGCTCGAAGCTGCGTACGAAGCCGACAAGGTGGAGTTCTACGTCGTGCTCGACGCACAGCGACGGCTGGCCGACGCCGAAAGCCGCTACTATCAGGCCCGGGTCGAGTACGTCATGGCGCTTCGCAACGTGCACTACGAAAAGGGTTCGCTCTTGGCCTACTGCGGCGTCGCCCTCACCGAAGGGCCGTGGCCGCTCAAGGCGTATGTCGACGCTGCCAAGCTAGACAGACGCCGCCACGATCCCTTGCGCACCGACTACCGCCTTGACCGTCCCACGATCCTCACCCACGGCGACGAGCCGCAAGCCGATGGCTCGGTGCCGGCACCGAACGCGGAACACACTCCCGGCCCAACGGACCAAGCCCCCGCATCGCCGCAGCCTCCCGGCACCGCCTCGCGCCATGAGCAGACATCGGTGGTCGTCCCAGCGGGGTTTCAACTGCCGCCGGACGCCACGGCAATTCCGGCCGCGCCGCCCTCGTCCTTGCCCGATTCTCCGGCGAATGTCATGGTCGATCAGTTCCTGCGCCGAATCGAAGCTGCACCCGTCAAACCGGAGCAATAGGCGGCGCCGCGCAATACTTGAAGCTGCTCTTCGGCAACTACGGCATTGCCGCCAGCAACTCGCCGACGTAGTCCCCGATTTCAGCGATCACTTCCTGGCGTGGCCGCTGGGCCGCTTCGGCCATGCGGCGGACAATCGCCGAGCCGACAATCAGTCCGTCGGCCACCGGGGCCAGCAGGCGGACGTGCTCGGGCCGGCTGATGCCGAATCCGATGCAGATCGGCAGGTTCGTCCGGCTGCGGAGCCAGGCCACGTTGTCGACGATCTCGGGCGGCAGTTGGGTCCGCTCCCCGGTGATCCCCGTGACGGACACGTAGTAGATGAACCCGGTCGTGCGTTCCGCGATGCGCAGGGCCCGCTCGCGCGGCGTGGTCGGCGTGATGAGTTGAATCAGGCTCAGTTCCTCGCGACGGCAAACCGTGGCCAGCTCGCTTGCCTCTTCCGCCGGGAGATCGGGCACGATCAATCCGGCCACTCCGGCCGCCTTGGCGTCGGCCGCATAGGCGTCCGGCCCGCGACGATAGACGATGGCGTAGCTGACCATCGTGACCACCGGGGCAGCGATCTTCGGCGTCACCCCGCCGACCATTTCGAGAATGCCCGCAAGCGTCACCTGCCGGTCCAAGGCCCGCGTGTAGGACGCCTGGATGATCGGCCCGTCGGCGATGGGATCGCTGTACGGAATGCCAAGCTCGCAGAGGCGGCATCCGCGGGCCACCAGTTCGCGAATCACCGCGGCGGTGAACT
>CAZFKF010000388.1:0-5526 GCA_964518805.1 uncultured Planctomycetaceae bacterium
CCACTGGCGGCATCGATTGCAGTACGGCAGCCTGACCGTTGCGCCCGCCAAAACCACGACGGGAACCAGAACGAAGAGACCGTCCACGGACCACATGAACCACGCCCATCCACCTTCGACGACATGGCTGCCGATCGGCGCCCCGCGCGCCGCGCTCCAGGCCATGTATTCCCAGAAGCGAGACGGCGGCACTCGTTCCGGGGCAACCAGGCGGAGTTTGACGGTCCGCTCCGGGTCCACGTCGAGGCGGTGTTGGGCCGTCCGGAAGATGAAGTAGTGCTCGGCCGCCACGGTCACCAGTCCGGCCAAGATCGCCCCAAACCAAACCGTGGGGCGATGGCCCACATCCAGGATCCGGATCGCCAGGACCAGGGTTCCCCCCAAGACGGTCCCCGCGGCCAGCGGAAATAACACCAGCGGCGCTGCGTACCCGCGAGCCACCACCGCGGCCCAGCCAATCAGAGTTCCGAGCACGACGCAGCAAGCGCACCAGGCGGGCAGCTTCTGCCAGCGAAAAGCTCCCGGTGTGGGACCCGGGATGGCGGGGAGAGAACCGATCGGCGCCGTTTCCATACCTCCATCGTAGCGAACCCGCCCAGGCTTGGCGACCGGTACCGCCGCAATCAGGCCGGAATGCAGCGCGCACGGCCCCCCGCCTGCCTACGCTGCGTCGTGGCCCGGCAGTCACGCTACGGAGATCCGTTCGCAGCGTCGCTCGAAGGATCCGGCGTGATCCCGCTTTCCTGGCCGCCTGAAGCGGGAAGCGGTGTAGGGACGATCGACTTTCGGCATCGTTTGATCAGCGTTACGGATCGGCCGTTGTCCTCGAATCGCACCTCGTCCATAAAGGACCGCATGAGCAGGACGCCGCGGCCGCTGGCTTTCTCCAGGTTCGTGGCCTCACGGGGATCGGGAAGCCTCGACGGATCGAATCCTTGGCCTTCGTCCCGGATGGTCACCACGGCTTCGGTGCGGGTCAGCCGGGCCGTGACGTGCACGAATCGGTCGCGGTACACGGGGTCAAGGGAACGCTCGGCGATCAGCGCGTGGTATTCTGTCGGGCTGCTCTCGCGGCACTCCGAGCCCACCTGGAGATTCCCATGGTGCATGGCATTGGCCAGCGCTTCCTGGAGGGCCACACCGATCCGCATGCATCCCGTCTGGTCGCAGAGGCCCATCTGGACCGCCTGATCCTGCAAATGGGTGACCAACAGGTCGGCCAGTCTCGCATCGTTCGGCAAGACAAACGAGCACGTGACCTCGGTCATCCGGCCAAGCAGCGGCGACGGCTCCTGGAATCGCCGGGAAACGTGCAGCAAGCGATCGACGGTCTCCGCGAGCCGGCGCGGCAGGAGTCGCTTGGGGACGTAACTGGCCGCCCCCTCGTAAAGGGCGCGCGCGGCGATCTCCTCGCTGCCTCGCGAGGTCATGAGAATGACCGGAACATGCGGAAACTCAACGCGAACCGCCGCCACCAGATCCAGACCGCTCACCCCCGGCATCAGAAGGTCCGTCAAGACGAGATCGAAAGACGCCTTGTGCATCTTCTCGAGGGCCTCCTTGCCATTGATCGCATAGTCGATCGTCCAGTCGCCCGCCTTGGCCAGAAGGGCTCCCGCCAGGCGGCGGTCGACGCTGGAGTCGTCGACAACGAGGATGTTCGGCATCGCAGTTCCTCCTAGGGTCCCCTGCACGGAGAACGATCGCGGTGCAGGGCTCTGCCTTCCTGTTTGAGGTCTCCCGCGGGTCGGCCGTGCTCGCGTCTACCCCGATTGCGCGGAGTCTCCCTCCGATGAAGGTAATCCCGGGATCCCGCTCCTGTCAACCTGCGTGCCGATTCGGGGGCCTTCCTCTCCCGCTAGGCGAGTCTTCCACGGGAACCGCTGCAACCGACAACCGACTGCACCTCATGTTCCATTTGGCGATTCCGCTTCGGACACGTATTGTGTCAGGGTGACCATGAGTCGATACAAGCATTCTCGCAAGGAAGGCGCCATCGCTGCCGCCTCATCCGAACGCCCCTCCTGCGCCGTTCTCTCGAGCAGACAGACCTGGTCGAACACCGAGGTCGGTCCGAAATAGCGGATCGCGCCCTGAAGCGTATGGGCCGCGAGGCGCAACGCGGCGGCATCGCGTTTTCCGGCCGCCTCCTCGATGGCCTTCATCAGGCGCGGGGCTTCTTCCAAGGCCGTTCTCACCACGAGTTGCAGGAGGGACCGGTCGCCTCCCATCGCCCCCAGCACCTCGCCCCAATCCAGAAGCACCTGTTTCGCGCACGGCGGATCCGCTTGGCGAAGCCCCGCGCCGGGCGCCGTTAGGTTCCCCAAGGTCGCGAAGAGCTCGCTCGCGTGAATCGGTTTGGAAATGTAACCGTCCATGCCTGCCGCCAGGCATCGTTCTCGGTCGCCTTTGAGAGCATGCGCCGTCATCGCCACGATGGGCACGTGGGCGCCGGACCGCTTCTCCCAAGCGCGGATCGCCGCCGTGGCCTCGAGTCCGTCAATCTCGGGCATCTGGACGTCCATCAGCACCACGTCAAACCCGCCCGCCTCGACCGCAGCGATCGCCTGCTTGCCGTTGTTGGCGACAACCACGGTGTGCCCGTGACGCTCGAGCAGGGCGACGGCCAGTTTCTGGTTCACGAGACTGTCCTCGGCGAGGAGGATCTTCAGCGGCCGATGGGGTCTCGGCGGCTGGCCCTCCACGGCAGGCTCTTCCCTCCTGCCGGCGATGCCCAGCACCGGAATCATGGCGTTGAACAGTTCGGATTGTTTGACGGGCTTGAGAAGGTAGGCCGCGATCCCGCTTTGCTCGCATCGGGTGGCGTCCTCGGGCCGATCGCCCGAGGTAAGCATGATGACCGGCGTGCCCGCCGCCGGTTCCTTGCCGATCTCCTCGGCGAGCACGAAGCCATCCATTTCCGGCATGTGGGCATCGGTCAAAACCAGGCGGAAAGGAATTCCAGCCGCATGGGCCTCGCGCAATTGCCGCAAGGCTTCCCGTGCTCCAGACGCGGTGGCGGGAATCGCTCCCCAACTGGCGAGCATTTCCTCGAGGATCCGGCGGTTCGTGGCGTTGTCGTCGACGATCAGGATTCGCAGACCATGGATCGAGGCCGGATCGGGGCGCCGAACCGGCTCGGGTTTCTCTCCGGCCAGCACGAACTGGGCCGTGAAATGGAACGTGCTTCCGCGGCCGGGCTGGCTGTCGACCCACATCCGGCCCCCCATCTGTTGCACGAGTCGGGAGGAGATCGCGAGCCCCAGTCCGCTGCCTCCATGTCGCCGCGTGAGCGTACCGTCGACCTGCTCGAAGGGGCTGAAGATCGTGGTTTGCTTTTCCGCGGGGATTCCAATCCCGGTGTCGCGGACCGTGAAATGCAGCGCCAGGTTCTGATTCTCGTGCGCCTCGACGGCGACGTCCAGGACAATCTCGCCCCGATCCGTGAACTTGATCGCGTTTCCCACCAGATTGACCACGATCTGCCGCAGGCGGGAAGGATCGCCGACGATGAAGTCCGGAACACCGGTGGCAATATGGCAAGCCAGCTCCAGGTCCTGCTTCGACGCCCGCAGGGCGAGCGATTTCATCGCGTCTCCCAGGACTTCGCGGAGATCGAAGGCCGTATGGTCCAGCGCCAGCTTGCCGGCCTCGATCCGCGAAAAGTCGAGAATGTCGTTGATCACCCCGAGCAGGGCTTCTCCGGAGTCCTTTACGGCGGCCAGGAACTCCCGCTGGTGTGTCGAGAGCGGCGTATCCAGAACCAACTCCGTCATGCCGATGATCGCGTTCAAAGGCGTGCGGATCTCGTGGCTCATGTTGGCCAAGAACGTGCTCTTCGCCCGGCTCGCCGCTTCCGCCGCATCCTTGGCCGCCACCAGGGCGGCCGCCGTCCGCTTCTCGCCGGTGATGTCGCGCACGGTCGCCTGCAACACGGTTCGGCCTTCCAACTCCATCCGCGTCAGAAGCACGGAGGCGAAAAACTCGTCCCCGCTCATGCGCCGGTGGGTCCACTCGAAAAAATGGGCACCCTGCTCGACGGCCGTGGCGATCATCTGCCTGGCCTTGGCCGACGACAACTCGCCGTCGGGCTGGTATTCGGGCGACAGATCGGCGGGCGTCATCGATTTGAACTGTTCTTCGTCCCGGCAGCCGAAGAGCGCGATGGCGGCCGGATTGCCGCTCAGGAATCCTCGGTCGGGGGCCAAGGTCATGATCGCGTCTCGCGACGAATCGTAGAGCGTGCGGTACTTGGCCTCGCTGGTCCGCAGCGCCTCCTCGGCCTGCTTCTGCTCGGTGATGTCGCGCGAAATCCCGAAGGTCCCTACAATCTGCCCGGAGTCGTTGTACAGCGGCATCTTGGTCGTGCTGGCCCACGTGACGCGGCCATCCGGCCATGTTTCCTTTTCCTCCTTGTCGAGGATGGGGCGGCCCGTCCGCACGATTTCCTGCTCATCGGCCAAGGCCTGGGCCGCGTGCTGCTCGCTGAAGAAGTCGACGTCGGTCTTCCCACAGGCTCGGGACGGATGATCCAGCCTGAAGTACTTCGCCAACGCCTGATTGACACGCAAGAAGCGGCTCTCCGCATCCTTGAAGTAGATGTTGTGCGGAAGGTAGTCCATCAGCGTATGGAGAAGGTGCCGCTCCTGCTTCAGATCGTCGATGGCTCCAGCGAGTTCGGCCGTGCGTTCGCGGACGCGCTGCTCCAACTCGTCGTGAGCGGCGCGGAGTTCCTCGTCGGCGCGGCGGCGGCGGATGAGCTGCCACATTCCCTGCATCAACAACGTCAACTGCCGGATGTCCGATTCGCCGTAGGGTTCCTCCTTGTTCCCGACTCCCGCGACCAGGACGATGCGCCCCTGGTCGATCACCGGGACGTTCATGTGCCGTTTCACGTCGACGTGCCCCCGGGGATATCCTTTCTTCGCCGGATTCGGGGCATCGTAGTCGTTCGTGATCACCGGCGCCCTCTGGCGGACCGCCTCACCCCACAACCCGGTCTCGTTGACCTGATAGACGATCGGCTTGTCGATGATCCGGCACTGGTCCATCGCCGTCTTCGACCAGGCGTGCATCGTCAGCTCCGTCTCGTCGGCGTTGACGAAGGCGAGATAGCCGATGCTGCTTTGGGTCAGACGTACCGCTTCCTCGAGGGCGAAGTCCGTGATCTCTTGAAAGGAAGCCGCCGCCATATGGTTCAACGCAAGCAACGTCTCCAGCCGCGATTCATCGAGACGCAACTCCGTCTCGGCTCGCAGACGCACTTCCTCCAAGTGGATGCCGTGCAAGGCGAACGACACGTCGGCGGCGGTTTCGCGGAACAGGCTCAGCCCCTCCGCGTCGATTTCCGCCTCCGAGGGCAGGGACGCAACCATGATCCCATACGTTTCGTCGCCCAGGGCCAACCGGACAGCCATGGTGCGTCCATCGCAGTGCAACGTGCAGAGCGGACAATCCTGACACTCGGGCAAGCCGTCGCGCAGCGCGATCACGTCGGTTTGCGAAAGGACCTGGCGAAGGCAGGCT
>CAZFKF010000389.1:0-5523 GCA_964518805.1 uncultured Planctomycetaceae bacterium
TATTTGCACCGCTGCGCGGAGAAGATCGGCGAGAATGTCAGCGCGCGGCAGTGGATTCCGTATACCGATCGCATGGACTACCTGGCCGGGATGAACATGAACCTCGGCTGGGCGCTCTGCGTCGAGAAGCTTCTGCGCCTCGAAATTCCGGAGAAGGCGCGGCACCTGCGGGTGATCGTCGTCGAACTGAACCGCATTGCCAGTCACTTGGTCGCCGCGGGCACGTACGGGCTGGACTTGGGCAGTTTCACGCCGTTCACCTACACCTTCCGCGAGCGGGAGAAGATCCTCGACCTGTTTGAGATGCTATGCGGGGCGCGGCTCACCTACAGCTACATTACGGCCGGCGGCGCCATGGCCGATTTTCCGACGGGGTGGCTGGCGAAGTGCGAGAAGTTCTTTGCGGAATTCGAGCCGGTCATCGACGAGTTGCACGCCGTCTTGACCGACAACTCGATCTTCATCGGGCGCACGGCTGACATCGGAGTGCTTTCGCCCGAAATGGCGATCGACCACGGCTGCACGGGCCCCGTGCTGCGCGGCAGCGGCGTCGATTGGGACCTGCGGCGTGACGGCGATCCCTGGTACACGCGGATGTACGAGGGGTACGATTTTCACGTGATTGCCCAGACGGGGGGGCGTTACCCGATCGAGCGACCCGGGCATCCGGTGCCCGCCGCCGCCGTCCTGGGCGATAGCTGGCATCGGTACTACGTGCGGATGCTGGAGGTGGTGGAGTCGATCCGCTTGATTCGCCAGGGGATCGAGAAGTACTCTCGCGCGTCCGGCGGGATCGGCGAGCCGATTCGCCTGGCGCAGAAACTGCCCAAGGGCGAAGCCTACCTGGAGACCGAGGCGCCCAAGGGGCAGATGGGTTTCATGGTGGTCAGCGACGGCAACTCCGTCCCATGGCGGGTGCGGGCGCGAAGCAGCAGCTTCTGCAACCTATCGGTCACGTCGGAGCTGTGCCGCGGCTGCCTGATTGCCGACGTGCCGGCCATCCTCGGATCGTTGGACATCGTGTTGGGTGAAATTGATCGTTGAAGACGAGCATGGCTCCAAGAGCCTCTGCGTCCCTCTTGCGTCCGTGGTGAAATGACGAGGACTGACCACGGCGGACGCGCAGGATCACCGCGGGGCGAGTTGACCGCAGACGGAGTGAATCGGTTGTGGCGGAATTCCTAGCTGTCTGGTTGCCGAGTTGGCTGGCATACACGCTGGCGGCCCTGGTGCAAGTGGCGTTGATCCTTGCCCTGGTGCTTGTCGCTGCGGCGGCGTTCACTTGGGCGGAGCGCAAGGTGGCGGGCCGCATTCAGGATCGGCTCGGGCCGACGCGCGTGGGCGGCCGGTTTGGCTGGCTCCAGGCTCCGGCCGACGGACTCAAGCTCATCAGCAAGGAAGACATCATCCCCCAGGACGCCGACCGGATCTTGTTCCGCGCTGCTCCCTACATCAGCTTCTGCGCGTCGTTCAGCGTCTTCCTGGCCCTGCCCTTCGCCAACGGCTGGGTGGCTCAGCCCATGGACATTGCCGTCTTCTTCGTCCTCGCCGTGGCGGGGCTTGAGGTCCTCGGGGTCATCCTGGGCGGGTACGCATCGGGGTCGAAGTGGTCGCTTTTCGGGGCCATGCGCGAGGCGGCCCAGGTGGTCAGCTACGAGGTCCCCATGGCCCTCTGTGCCGTGGTGCCGGTGATGGTCGCCGGCACGATGGACTTGGTGGCCATCGGCGGGATGCAAACCGGCTGGGCCTGGAACTGGATGATCTTCCACGATCCTTTCATTTTCGTCACGTTCTTCGTCTACCTCACGTGCGCCGTGGCGAGCGTGAATCGGGCCCCGTTCGATCTGGCCGAGGCCGAGAGCGAACTGGTGGCCGGGTTTCTCACCGAATACTCGGGATTCCGCTGGAGCATCTTCTTCATGGCGGAATATGGCTCGATGTTCGCGGTGAGCATGCTGGGGGCGACTCTGTTCCTGGGCGGATGGAACGGCCCCTTGCCCATCACGGAGTGGCTCGGCCTGGCCGCCAATCCAGCGACCGGTTACGTGCCTCACCCGGTGTTGGGCTACGTGGGCAATCTCCTCGGCATGGCCAATATCCTTGTCAAGGCGACCTGCGGCGTGCTGTTCATGATGTGGATTCGTTGGACCTTGCCGCGGCTCCGCATCGATCAGGTGATGACCGTGTGCCTGAAATACTGCATTCCATTGGCAGCCGCCATGTTCCTTGGCGCGATGCTGTATGCCTATTTTCTTCCCGCCGGGCTGGTGAGCCTTGTCGCGCTAGGAGGTCGATGAGCATGGCCATCAACTGGCACACCCTGTTCTTCTACCTCATGGCGATTCTCGCGTCGGGATTCGCCGTGGCCGTGGTCCTCTCCAATAACATCGTGCGCATGGCCTTCTACCTCGTGCTGTCGCTGGGTGCGGTGGCCGGGCTGTTCTTCCTCGCCGGAGCGGATTTCGTCGGCGCGCTGCAACTGATGATCTACGTCGGCGGCACGCTGGTGCTTTTGATCTTCGGGGTGATGCTTACCGCACGCGGGCCGTTCGTAACCATGGCCACGAGCACCGGGCAGTGGGTGGCGGCCGGGGTCGTGGCGGCTGCGCTCTTGGCCGTTCTGCTGCATGCGGCGTTGAGTGTCGGCAAATGGAGCCAGCCGAACGGCGCCGCGGCAAGCCGGCCGGAACAAGTCGCGCCCACTTCGGGGCCCATCGGCTTGGGGTTGCTCGGCGTGCGGGTCGAGCATCTCAGTTCCGGCTCGACGAACGATCCGCTCCGCAAAGGACTGTCGGGCTATCTGCTCCCCTTTGAAATCGTCTCCGTACACCTGGTTGTGGTGCTCGTGGGGGCGGCTTTCTTGGCGAGGGCGCGGCGGCGTGCCACGTCGTCGCGTGCAGGCGGCACGAACGCTGCCGTCGGACAGGACGAATCCCTCATCCGTAATCCTTAATCATTGATTGCCGCTCCCATGGATCCACTCGCGCAACCGATCGGACTGATGCACTACTTGGTCGTCGGCGCCATCCTGTTTGTGTGCGGGCTGGTATGCATGACGGCCAAGCGAAACGCCGTGGGCGTGCTGATGGGCATCGAGTTGGTTCTCAACGGCGCCAATCTGAACTTCGTGGCCTTCGGCAGCCAGTACCTTCGGGGAACCGGGGCCGGTTCGATCGGGCTCGATGGGCAGTTCATGGCCTTGTTCGTGATCGTGCTGGCGGCAGCGGAGGCTGCCATGGCCTTGGCCATCGTCCTTTGCTTCTACAACGCCCATGCCACGATCGACGTCGACCAAGCTAGCGAGTTGAAACGCTGATGGATGCACATCAACTAGGTCAATTGCTGCCACTGCTGATGGGACTGGCCTGGCTGTTGCCGCTGGCTTCGTTTGCGGCCATCGTGTTCTTCGGACCGCGCATGGGCCATGGCGGGCGCGGGGCCGGCTATGTGGCCATCGGCGCCATCGGCACGGGGATGGTGCTCTCGTCAACCGCTTTGCTCATGTGGCTCTTCGCCCATCCGCTCGGCGGAGGCGAACACGGGGCCGCCCATGCGGTCGAAGCCGTCGCCGGCGATTGGTATGCGCTGGGAGTCTTCGGCGATTTGCAGATCACCATCGGTTACTACATCGATGGCCTCACCGTGGCCATGTTCGCTATGGTCACCGTGGTGGCGACGTGCATTCATGTCTACAGCCTGGGCTACATGCACGAAGAACTGCACGAAGTGACCGATTCGCTTGTGCCCCTGTCCAACGGCGAGACGCTCAAGCGGCGGGGGCGGTTCCACCGCTTTTTTCAGTATATGTCGCTCTTTTGCTTCAGCATGCTGGGCCTGGTCCTCGCCGGCAACGTGGCGATGGTCTTTGTTTTCTGGGAACTGGTGGGCATCTGTTCCTACTTCCTGATCGGCTTCTATATCGAACGGAAGAGCGCCTCCAATGCGGCCAACAAGGCGTTCATCGTCAACCGCGTGGGCGACTTTGGGATGATCATCGGATTGATGGCCGTGTGGAGCGGCTTGGGCACCTTCTCATTTGCCGACTATGAGGCGCCCGACGGCCGTTCCAGGCCGGGAATCTTCAGCCAGGTGCGCCCCGGTGGAAGCGAGCATGTGGTGGTTCCCGACGGGATGGTGCGGGCCGCGGCCCGGGATGAGGTCGCTGAAGTCTATGAGTCCGCCCCAAGCAAGGCCGCGGCCGAGGCGCGAATCCGCGAGTTGATTCCCGGTTGGCGGAACGAAGGGCTGGGGTACGGGTTGCTGGTGATTGCCGGACTGGGCATCTTCTGCGGATGCGTGGGCAAGAGCGCCCAGTTTCCGCTGCACGTCTGGTTGCCCGACGCCATGGAAGGTCCCACGCCGGTCAGCGCCCTGATTCACGCGGCCACGATGGTCGCGGCCGGCGTTTACCTCGTGGGCCGGTTCTTTCCCGTGTTTACCCCCGAAGTCCTGTTGGTAATCGCTACGGTGGGCTGCATCACGCTCTTCATCGCAGCCACGATCGCGCTGACCGCGACCGACATCAAGCGGGTTTTGGCGTACTCGACGGTCAGCCAACTCGGCTACATGATGCTGGCCCTGGGGGTCGGCGGCTGGGTGGCCGGGCTGTTCCACTTGTTTACGCACGCGTTCTTCAAGGCCCTGCTGTTCTTGTGCTCCGGTTCGGTGATTCACGCCACCGGCACCAATGAAATGCCGAAGATGGGCGGCCTGCTGAAGAAGATGCCTTGGACCGCCGGAACCATGCTCGTGGGCTGCCTGGCCATCGCGGGGGCCGGAATTCCCTTCGTGATCGGACTGAGTGGATACTACTCGAAGGACAGCATCCTGGCTCAGCTCTACTCGTTTGCCGCCAAGAACCCTGCCCACAGTTGGCTGTTTTACGTGGCGGCCGGCGGGGCAGCGCTGACTGCGTTCTACATGTTCCGGCTCTGGTTCATGACGTTCCTCGGCCAGCCCCGCGACGAACACATTCACGCGCATGCCCATGAGTCGCCCAAGGTCGTGTACGTGCCGCTGGTAATCCTGGCTGTGTTCGCGGTGATTGCGGGCTGGAATCTTCCGTTTGTCGAGGTGGGGCTTCGGCCGATTTTGGAGCAGGCCCGGCCGGTGGGGACCGCGGAAGGCGCGTCGGGCGGATTCTTTCTCCCGTTGGTGGCCGTGCCTGCGGAGCACCTCTCGCATGACGAGGCCGTTCACGTTCCGGTCACCTGGATGGCGTTCTCGGCAGCACTTCTCGGCTTCCTGGCGGCCAGTGTGATCTATTGGTGGCGACTGCTCGATGCGGAACTGCTGCGGCGGACGTTCGCCCCCGTGCATCGATTCCTCGTCAACAAGTGGTATTTCGACGAACTGTATCGAATCCTCTTCGTGCAGCCCGTGCTGGGGACTGCCGCGGTCGCCGCCGCGATCGATCGTGGCCTCATCGACGGCGTGGCGCACTCCCTGGCCGGCGCCGTGCGGCTGATGTCTCGGTTTGACGACCTCATCGACCGGCTTTTTGTCGACGGCTTCGTCAATGGC
>CAZFKF010000390.1:0-5523 GCA_964518805.1 uncultured Planctomycetaceae bacterium
GTGGCTGCAGTCGCCGCTTCCCGGCTACGGTTACCTGTTCCTGTTCGTGGGCGGCTCGTTCCTGCTGTCCGGCGCGATCGCGGCGTGTCTTGCCGAGCCCGCGATCGGCCCGGCCTGCAACCCGACTCAGCCCCGAAGCGGCCTGCACGAGGCGTTCGCCACGCTTCGGGGTGACGCCAACCTGCGGCGTCTGATCGTGCTCATCATGCTCTCGGGCGTCAGCCTGGTGATCATTCCCCACTACCAGAACTTCGCCAAGAGAGCCCTGGGACTGACGAGCGGGGACCTCGTCTACTTCGTCATCACGCACACGACGAGCGTCAGCATCTACAGCCTGTTCATCGGCCCGGTGGCCGACCGCTGGGGAAACCGGATGACGCTTCGGGTGTTGATCCTGGGGGCGGCTGTGGCGCCGGCCTACGCGGTGGCGCTGCCGTACGCTGCGGGCGGGCTGGCTCCGGAGTTGTTTTGGGTGGTCTTCATCCCGTTGGGGCTCACGCCGATCGTGCCGACGATCCTCTTCAACTACACCCTGGAATTGTGCGAGCCGGAGAGGCACCCACGGTATTTGAGCATCGTAAGCCTGGCCATGATGCCGTCGTACCTGCTCTCGCCGGCCATCGGCAAGCTGGTCGACGTCGTGGGGTTCGCTAACGTTGCGGTGGGGACGTGCGGATTGATGTTGTTTTGCGGTGGGCTGACGTTCTGGCTCGCAGAGCCGCGCCACCTTGCCCACCGGCGGGGGCGCGCCTAGGATGACTCAAGACATTGAAGCGCTACGCGCTGATGGCGGCGGTGGTCCGACAGCGGCCGGCGCTCGGGGGATTGTGTCCGAGCACAGCGGACGTTGGGCGATCGGGCTGCGGCGCGAAGCGGGCGCATCGGGGATCCGGCTCCACGAGACCCGAAGTCTGGCCGACGCCTGGGCCATGCTCGAACAGCATCCGGCAAGTTTCCTTGTCGCCGAGTTGACCCGCGGCAATGCCCTCGCCTTGCTGGATCGCATCGCCGGGCTGGAACGGTGGTTTCCTTCGGCCCGGGTCGCCGTGGTTGCCGAACGGTCGCTGGCGGAGCACGAGTGGTTGGCGAGGGAGGCGGGGGCGGCGTGGTTCGCCACGTCGCCGCGGGCGCTTCGGCCGGTCGTGGAACTCGCGGCGCGACACATGCAGCGTGTGCCCCGTGTGCCGCGCGGCCTGGTCGAGCAGGTGTGGGACGGCCTGCCGTGGGGCCGGCCATGAGCGCCGCGCCGGAGTGTGCCGAGCCGTCCGAGAAACGTTGAACTTCGTGCAAGTGATTCCCATTCCGAGGAGACGCAATGGCCAATGGCCCTTTGAATGAACAGGCGGTGCTGTCCGCACTGGAGGACTTTTGCGACCCCGAGTCCGGGCGCGGCATCGTGCGGATGGACCAGGTCCATCAAATCCGCGTGGACGACAGCCAGGTGGCGATTACCTTGGGATTGACGACCTATTCGGCTCCGTTGTGGAACCAGACCAAGGCCGACCTGAGCGAACGTCTTCGTGCGCGGTTTCCCTCGCTCGCGAAGATCGATGTCACGGTCGAGCCGCATCATCGGCCGGCCGAACGAATGGGCGAGGTGGGCCTGGCGGCCAAGAGCGTGATCGCGGTCGGATCGGGCAAAGGAGGCGTCGGAAAGAGCACGATCGCGGCGACGCTTGCCTACGGGTTGTCGCGCGCCGGTTGCAGCGTCGGGTTGATGGATGCCGACGTCTACGGCCCCAGCATCCCGCACTTGTTCGGCTCGACCGATCGTCCGCACATGGCCTCGGGACGGATCCAGCCGGTCCGAGTGGGCTCGATGGCGGTCCTGTCCATGGGTTTCCTCGTGCCCGAGGGCGAAGCAGTCATCTGGCGCGGACCGATGCTCCATCATGCCTTGACTCAGTTCTTGCGCGACACCGAATGGGGCGAGTTGGACTACCTGATCGTCGACATGCCGCCGGGCACAGGCGACGTGGCGCTCACGCTCTCGCAACTTCTTCCGCTCTCCGGCGCGGTCGTCGTGTGCACGCCGCAAGACCTGGCACTGCTGGATGCGGTGAAGGCGATCGCCATGTTCCGCAAGGTGAACATCGACGTCGTGGGCATGGTCGAGAACATGAGCCACTTCATCTGCCCCAGTTGCCACACGCGCCATGACGTGTTCGGCTCCGGAGGCGCGAAGCGCAAAGCGGCGGAGCTTGGCGTGCCTTTCTTAGGCGAAGTGCCACTCAACATGCAGTTGCGCGTGCTGGGCGATCAAGGCAAGGTCGCGTCATCGTTCGAGGACCGCGACTCGGCTCCGTATCTCGAAGCCCTGGCCACCAACCTAGTCCGCAACCTGGTCAGCAACCGGCAGCAGAAGCCTCCATTGCCGACGCTGAATGTGTTGCAGGGGTGAGGGAGGGATGCGGGACGAGAGGCGAGGGTTGAGAGAGGTCGGACTGGAGGTTGCTCTCGGCTTTCCGACTCGACGACCGCAAGAAGGCATCCGACCCAATCCTCAACGCTAAACTTAGGAACCACAAAAACTTAGAGCCGTCGGGATTGGTGTCCCGACGGCTCTTTCTCGTCGTGGTTGGGCCAGTTCGGCTGAAGGCAGGACAGTAGCAAGGGCTGTGTCCGCCGACAGACCGCACTTACTTCTTCTTGGCGGTCTTCTTCTTGGCGCTCTTCTTGGCTGCCTTCTTCGCCACCTTCTTCTTGGCCACCTTCTTCTTCGCCACGGTCACACCTCCATCAAGGGTTCGTGACGAGACTCGGCCCAGAGAGTCCAAACTCCGGAAGGCCACCCACGAGTCTCGTCGTTACCAAAAAATACCTTCCTAGCAAACTCCGCGTGAGCAGTTGCTCCGAAACACACTCGCAGAGATTCGATGTCACAACATGACGAACGCAATCTGCGCCTCAATGTCCTAGTTGTACTACGTTTGCGGAGTTTTGCAACACGCTAAGGGTCCATGGCGCGAATTTTTTTGAGAATTTTTTCACGCGATGCTCGATGGCAATGCGCATCGCGTGAAGCGCTTTCATCGCGCGCGATGCTTGAGCATCGCATCGAGAGGCGCTGTTCAACAGCGCATCATCGTCTTCACCATCGTCCGCCGCCGCTGGTGTAGCTCAACGCCATGTAGTTCATGTAGGCGAAATATCCAAAGAACACCGCGACAAATGGCTGATTCCATTGGATCAGCGCAGCGGCCGTCAACAGAACGGCGACGGTCATCGAGATCATCAGCGACCATCGTATTCCGTCGGGATGCATCTTCAACAACACTTCGCGCGCGATCTGGCCGCCGTCCAAGGGATAGATCGGCAGAAGATTCACGATGCCCCAGAACACGTTGATGAAGAAGAGGAAGTTGAGGAAGAGCGTGAAGAAGACCGAACCGACGATCTCGATCACGTGAATGCTCACGATGTCTGGCAAGCCCCGCGTGACCAGAACCTCGAAGCCCGCCAGCCTCAGCACCAACATCAGGATGCCCGCCACAGTGAAGCCCGCGGCCGGTCCGGCAGCGCTGATCACGATCCGTTCCAAGCCCCCGCTTCGCGCGCTGTACGAAGTGAACCCTCCGAGCCCGTAGAGCGTGATCGAAGGATGGTATCCGTAGCCCCGCATGGCCACAGCATGCCCGAGTTCGTGGATCAGGACGGATACGAACACGGCGACGATCCAGAGCAACAACACCTTGGGCGGCAGCCTGACCCCGAGAAGCAACGTCATGAGCCAGAAGAACGGATGGACTCGCACCGGGACCCGGGCGATGGAGAAATTCAGGTCCCAAGCAGTCCTCGACGGCTCCATTTCAAACACGGCGGAGGCCCTTTCTGTGTCCTATCCTCTTGCAGCACAACACTATGCTGCAATTGTAGCACACCCTGGCAAGGCCGCAATGAAGGATGCGAAGCGAGGGGGCGGGGATTGGAGATCGGAGATCAGAGGTTCGGGATTTGGGGGGGCGGGACCGTGGAAGGCGGTCCGTCTTGCGTGCGGATGCCAGCGGCGGCGGCAACTCGGCGTTTTGATCGTCGCCCCAACCGCGGATTCATCTCAAAGTATCGCGCAAGACGCCGACCTTCGACACCGACGTCAGTCTGAGGCCGTCTACCGCGGACTCCGCACCTCGCCGTACGCGAAGTGTGGCGACGGCACCGGCGGACACGGCTCGCCCAGTTTGCGGAGAATGTACTCCGACGCGCGCGTCGATGCCCCGCCGTGTGCAACCGTAGTCTTCAACTGCGCGAGCCGAGCGACGAGCCGCTCGCGGCCCGTCACATCGGTAAGCCAGTGGGTGACGTGCGTCGCAATCTGTGCCGTCTTGTCTTCGCACGTCAAGTATTCGGGGTACAGCACGCGATGGGCGTCCGCCTGGCCCGGATCGTACGGCGTGAGGTCCTTGGGGAAGAGTTCGTCGGTTGCCAGCAAGTTGACCAGGGTGATGTACTTCACCTTGCGGAACCACTTCTGCACGCGAAACGCGAGCGGACTGATCCAGTACAGGATCACCGTCGGCTTCACCTGGTAGAGCAGCTCCAGCGAGACCGATCCGGAACACGCCATGCAGCACTCGGCCAGGCGCATCAGTTCCGGCGTCTTGCCGCAGTAGACTTCGACGGGCAGGCCGCTTGCAGCCACTTCGCGTTCGGCCAGTTGCGCCTGCGGCGGCTTGAACGCCGCCACGGCAAATCGAACGTTGGGTACCGCTTCGCGGACCTGGCCGGCGGCCTTGAGGAACCACTTCAGATTCTGGGTGACCTCTTGGGTTCGCGAGCCCGGCAGGATCGTAACCAGCGGGCCGGGGCGGCTTCGCATCTGCGCCACGAACGCCTCGTCGAGCGTCTGGCGGCGGACTTCGTCGAAGAACGGATGGCCGACGAACGTGGCGCTGCACCCGTGCTGGCGGAACCACGGTTCCTCGAACGGAAGACTGCACAACACGTGATCGACGAAGCGCCGCATCTTCTTCACCCGCCATTGGGCCCATGCCCAGATCTGCGGCGGCGTGTAATAGAACACCGGAATGCCGCGGGCCTTGGCCCGCCGTGCGATCCACCAATTGAAGCCCGGGTAATCGATGAGCACCACGGCGTCGGGCCGCTGGTCGCGGAAATAGCGGTCGGCGCGGATCATCAGGTCCCAGAATTTGTGCAGGTTGGCCAGGACCCGGGCAAGCCACATCACAGCCAGGGCGGTCAGATCGGCGTGCAGAGCGCATCCGGCCTCGGCCATCTGAGGTCCGCCGTAGCCCACAGCCTCGACGCGCGGACAGCGCTCGCGCAGTTGGCGGATGAGATTGGCTCCATGCAGGTCCCCGCTGGGTTCCCCGGCGGAGAAGAAGATGCGGAGCGGCTTGGAGTCGGCCATCGTGGTTCCTTCCGTGGCTGGCCAGGAGCATCGTGCCACCGCTAGTATCGCACAATCGCCGACGCGAAAGAAGTTCAGTCTCGGGTGGAACAACGGGTGCAGGAACGGGTTTGCGGCGCTGGCGAGGATGTTTTATTGACCCCTGTATTGAAAAT
>CAZFKF010000391.1:0-5513 GCA_964518805.1 uncultured Planctomycetaceae bacterium
AGAAGCGCATTTTTGCGCCGCTTTGCGAGTTGCAGCTCCCAAGCCATTGCGGACCGTGTAGCCTTTCCGCGTGCTTGTTTATTCTTGGCATCTCAGCGACGCAACGGCAGTTGGCTACGGCCGCGGGGAGGCCAGTCAGCGTTTTCACCCATGGGGTAGATGAGCGAGGCTTGCGAAGGGCAGCGCGCGCCTTCGGCGTGCGTTCGGAGTTCGTCTTGTTCAACGATCGGGACGATGGCAAGCGATTCGCGCGACGGCTGAGGCTGCATCTTCGCCAGGGCAATCCGGCGATCCTGCTCTCGAAGGATTTTGAACACTGGGTCGCCGTGATCGCGTATCTCCCGCGGCAGCGGAAGTTCATTATCGTGGACCCCAAGGAGAAGCGAACCGTCTTCTTTCGATGGTCCGAGCGGAGCCTGATCCGCAACGCGTGGAACGTCGCGGCGGGTAGGGACTCGTACGAGCCGGATCAGTATTTCGCCATTCTGTTGAGCCGACGGGACGATGAGGAGCCCAAATGGCGAGTCTCGGAATCCTGGCTCCGGTTGTGCGAGCGGGGCTCAGCGGATACTGCCGAGGGAATGGCCAACGATCTTGCCGAGATGGCCGCGTTGGCCAGCCCAGACGAACGGCAAATCGAAGAAGGCCCTTACCTGGCAGAGTTTCTGGAGCGAAACGAGGAACTGATACTCGGCAGCATCACGCATTGGGCGGGAGGAAATGGGGAACGGACCTGCGCGGACCTGCGCACGTTCTACCGCGACTACACGACCGTGGCGAGTTCTTCGGGGATTCGGATCGCGCCGGACGCCGACATGCCCCTCCTTGTGGCCCAGCTCACCGCCCTGCTGTGCAGTTATTGGTGGGGCGGCAGGTTCTGAGGGTGACGCGCGGCAGCGAACTCGAGGACCCGGCTGCCCAGCTTGCCGTAGCAGTAACCCGCTTTTCCGGCCGCCAAGGCCACGCTCGCATCGGCACTGATGTCGGCATTCGGATTGATGTCGATGACGTAGAAGACCCCGTCTCTCATGCGCACGTCGATCCGCCCGTAATCGCGGCATTCGAGGGCCAAATACGCGGCCTTCGAGACTGCTTCCAACTGGGCCATCTCTTCGGGCGTCAGCCGAGCCGGGACGAAGCTCTTGATCTTCTGGTAGGCTCTCGACTCGGGCACGAACTTCGCTTCGTGCGAACAGAGCCGGTCGTGAATGTCGTCAAAATAGGAAAAGTCCATTTCGACCGGAGGCAGCATTTCCGGTTCACGGTTGCCCCACAGAGGGACGTGGAATTCGCGGCCGTCGATGAAATCTTCCACGAGGGCCGGTTGGTGGAGCGTGTCGAGCACGTAGGCGGTGCGTTGCTGGAGTTCCGTGGCGTCGGAGACGACGGCGCCCTGGTCCACTCCGGTGCTGCAATGCTCGTGGGCCGGCTTGACGATTGCCGGGAAGCAATCCCAGCCGGTTGTGTCGGTGTCTGTCAGAAGACGCCACTTTGGCGTCGAGATCCCGCGGGCCTCAAGCCGCCGCTTGACTCGCCCCTTGTCATAACTCAGCGCGAGCGTTCGGGGAGTAGCGCCCGTGTAGGTAAACCGCAACAACTCCAACGTTTTGGCCGCCAAGGCTTCGCTGCGGTTCAGTCCGGGAAGAGCCTCACACCAATTGAAAACCAGCACTTCCAAGGGGTTGTACGCCGAAAGCGCGCCCCGAAGGTCTGAATTGTGGACAGGAACGAGGCTCACCGAATGCCCCTGCCTCCGCAGAGCGCACCCTAGCCGGCGGGTTTCGCGATCGGCTTCTTCCTGTTCCGCTGCACTCCAGGAAGGATCGACGCCATAGACCAACAGGACGGGCAATTCTGCGGCGGTCTCCACTACGGCCATCCTCGGGCGCATCGCCCGGACAAGTCGTTCTATGTTACGGAGAGGCCCCCAAGAAGGATTCGACTCATTGTCCCCGTCAGCATTAGACTCATCTTACCGTGCACACAAGATCGAATCAACCTTCTCAAACGTTAGTTGCCAAGAGAACGTACGAGCGAGACTCGGAGAAACTCGCGCGACGTGGTGTTCGCTGCCCGGCGAAGCGCGCTTTTGCGCCTGCCCTGAAGCTGAGAACGACCGCTGTCCACCGGTCCCCGGTTTGCCGGATTCGCCGATCGTTTCAGCGGTTTCCTACGCGTCGCACAATTCCACGAGGTAATCGAGCACGAGGGCGGCCACGTCGACGCCTAGCGTGGCGGCCAAGGCTTTCCAACCGGGCACTGCGTTGACTTCGAGGACGTAGAGTCTCCCATCGCGGCCTTCGAGCAGGTCGATCCCAGCCAGCGGGGCGCCGACGGAGTGCGCGGCGGAGAAGGCCATCTCGCGCATCTCATTGGTAGGGGCGAGTGGCTCGGTCGTTGCCCCGCGCGCCACGTTGGTCCGCCAATCCGTGGGGTTGATCCGCTTCATCCCAAAAACGCGGCTTCCAATTGTCAGTAGACGTAAATCGTAACCGCCATGTGTCACAAATTCCTGGAGGTAGAGGATCGACTGAAGCTGGGAAAGGGCCTTGAACACACGCAGGGCGATCGCGTGGTCAGTGACTCGGGCGATTCCCCGGCCTTCCGCTCCGAAGAGCGGCTTCACCACCACATCGCGGCCCAGGAACTCAAAGGCCGCCATGGCGTCCTCGACGGTCTGGCATACCACGGTGCGAGGAACGGGTAGTCCGGCGGCCTGGAGTCTTGCCAAGGCGAGATACTTGTCGACCGCCGCCTCCAAAGCCCTGGGCGGATTGACGACCGGAATGCCGCGCGCCGCCAACCGGCCTAAGACATCCATGCGGAACACAACCTGCTCCAGCGAACCCGGCGGCATCGTCCGCACCAGGACGCAGTCTACCGTGGCAAGATCGATGCCGGATGCATCGATGGAACAGGAGTTTGGCCCCAATCGCGACGCCAAGTGACTGAACGCAACCCTGCTGATCCGGTGCTCATCCCCCGCTGCGCGCTGCAAGTCGCTCAGATACCAGCTTTCCGGAGATGCGAGGATGGCAAGGTGCATGACGAAGCCAGGGAGCGGGGTTTCGAGCCAAGGATTTGTGCTTGTTCCAGTCCTCTGCGATCCCTCTGCCTACCGCCTGCCGCCAACTGCCAAATCTTCCACGATCTGCCCAAATCGTAGTGTCCGCCCCGTATCGAGGTTTGCAAGGGTTACAACGGCTGGCCCGAAGAGCATGGGATCCATGCGGTAGAAGTCCTTGTCGTACCGGCGGAACAACTCCGCAAACGACGCGCCGTGGTCAGGCGAGGCGCTGCTTGGGATTTTGGGCCCTAAGGAAGCGATACTCTCATCGTCGCCGCGCACCCAGAGGGTGACTTCGCTTCCGTACAGGACGGCGTCGTTGGTGCGGCCCATGGCCTCGAAATCATCGTCGGTTGGAACCGGAAGCGGGGTCACGCCCAACGCGCTTTCGACCCGTTGCAGATCAAAGCCCAACTCGAAAAGCTTGTGCATCGCGGTCTCTGCCGAGCGAGCCACAACCTGAACGGTCCCGGCCTGACTGCCGGTCGGTGCGACCAGCAGAATCAGTCTTGCCGGTTCGACCCCGCATTGCTGGGCCAGTCGTTGGCAGACGACCGAGGGCGGCAGACGCGATGCCTCCAGGATCCCCACGGCCCAGGGCTCTGGGGCTGCGTGTCCGATCTTCTCGAAAAGCGGTTCCTTGTGGGCCAGCGCCCGCATCGGCCCTGAGCCCATGGCGAAGAAGCCATCTGCCGAGACTCGCCAGCACGCATACTGAGCGGCCATGCAGGCGGCCGTTGGGTGGTCGGTCCGCACGGCCACGGCGGGCGTGCGCCAAGGGTTCAGCGCTGGCACGATTTCTACCGCACCCAGTCCGGCCATGCAGACCTCGGCCATTCGTCGTCCGGCTTCCAGACCCCCGCGCGTCTCGACGCCGAAGTCGAGCACGCGGCTGCCGTCGGGGTTCTCGTGAACGGCGATCCGCAGACGATCGGCCTCATCGATCAACATTCGGCAGATTTCCACGGCGCGCTGATTGGGTCGCATGGTGAGTGAGCCGTAGGGAACGGGCGAGGGATGATCGGTGGGACTCCGGGTAAGAGTTATCCGCGATTCGGTGTCGGACTGCAAGCGGTATGCTTCAGCGAGCCGCAAGCGACGGATCATGGTGAGCGCGACCGGCCATTCCTCGCGCGGCCCTTTTTGCCCCTCGTCGGTCCTACATCCCTCGCACGGGCATTTTCCCTTGCCGCTCATGCGTCCTTCGACCTTTTTCCGTTCCCCCTTTGACGCCACAGCCAAGGTTGCGTAAAAAGGTAGAAACTCGATTGGCAGCCCGGCGTCCGATGAGAGGCCCCCGCAATGGGGAGCTGTGAACCTGGTCAGGGGCGAAAGTCAGCAGCCATAAGCAGTCGCCCCCATGTGTGGCGGGCCTCTCATCAGGCGCCGGGCAACCGGATCGTGCCATTCGACAGGCTGCCTTCTCTCACCTGGGCCTTCGTGGATGTCCACTTCGTCCCGCAGCACGCACCCCCAGGAACCCAGTGCCGATCGTTCGCATCAATACGTTGTCGTCGCTCGGCGCTATCGACCGCAGACGTTTGAAGACCTGATTGGCCAAGAGCACGTGGCCAAGGCGCTCTCCAACGCCATCAGCGGTCGCCGAGTAGGGCATGCGTACCTGTTCACCGGGGCGCGAGGCGTCGGCAAGACGTCGGCTGCGCGAATTCTGGCCAAGGCATTGAACTGCCCTTCGGGCCCCACCCCCACGCCCTGCAACCGGTGCGACGTGTGCGAAGCAATCAGCGCCGGCGAAGACGTCGACGTTCTGGAGATCGACGGCGCCAGCAACCGAGGGATCGACGAGATCCGCCAACTCCGGCAAAACGTCAACGTGCGTCCAAGCCGCGAACGGTTCAAGATCTACATTATCGACGAAGTTCACATGCTCACGCGCGAGGCGTTCAACGCCTTGCTGAAGACGCTGGAGGAACCGCCGGAGCATGTGAAGTTCATCTTCTGCACGACCGAGCCGACGAAGATCCCGGTGACCATCCTCTCCCGCTGTCAGCGGTTCGATTTCGCCGGGATCCAGACAGCAGCCATCGTGACTCGTCTGGAGCAAATCGTGAGCGCCGAGGGCGTCAGCGCTGAGCCCGAGGCCCTGCAACTCCTGGCCCGGCGCGCGGCCGGCTCGATGCGCGACAGCCAGTCGCTGCTGGAACAACTGCTGGCCTTTGCCCCGGTGCGAATCGCGGTGGCCGACGTGAACGCCATGTTGGGCATTGCCGGGGGCGATCGGATGGCTCGATTGGTGCGTTACCTGGTCGCCGGGGATGCGGCAGGCGCGCTGACCGAGTTGGACACGGCGATTCACGAAGGGGTGGACCCCGGACTCCTGGTGGAACAACTCTTCGGAGTCTATCGCGATATGATGGCTGCTGCCGCCGGGTGTTCGGGCGAGCTTCTGCTGCACGGATCGCCCGACCGGTGGCAAGAGGCAGGC
>CAZFKF010000392.1:0-5507 GCA_964518805.1 uncultured Planctomycetaceae bacterium
GAGGGCTGCGGGCACGAGGGCATCGCGTGGTCGTTCTGGCCCGGGCCAACGCGCCGTTCATCCAGCGCATGGCCGACGGAGGTTTCGAGGTCCACCCGTTTCTCGGCAACGGGCGCAATCCAGCGGCCTTCTGCCAGATCCGGGCGGCGCTTCACCGCCTTCGGCCCGACGTGTTGCAGTACAACGATCCTCACGCGATCACCGCAGCCGGGCTGGCGTCGCTAGGGCTGCCGATAGGCGCTCGGGTGGCGACGCGGCGGGTCTGTTTCCCCATTCGCTGGACGTTCCGCTACCGGACTTTCTGTGACCGCGTGCTCTGTGTTTCGCACGCTGTGGAACGGGTCTGCCGCGAAAGCGGGCTGGCGGCGAAAACGCTCCGTGTGGTCCACGACGGCTTGGCCACGGACGCTATGCAACCGGGCGATCGCGCCCGAACCCGCGCCGCGCTGGCTGCCGACGACGCGGAGGCGCTGCTTCTGACCGTGGCTCAGTTCGCGCCGTGCAAGGGCCATGTGCATCTGTTCGAAGCCTTCCGGAACGTTGCACGTTTGCATCCGGAATCGCGGCTGCTACTGGCCGGCGACGGTCCATTGCGGGCCGAGCTGGAAACCCAGGCCCACCGCCTGGGTATCGACGGCCGGGTACGCTTTCTGGGGTATCGGCGCGACGTCCCCGATCTACTCGCCGCCGCGGATTTGTTCGTTCTGCCTTCGCTGAACGAGGCGATGTCCGTGGCCTTGATGGAGGCCATGCTGGCCCGCTGCCCCGTGGTAACCACTACCGCGGGCGGCATTTGCGACGTCACGGGCGATCCAAAACGTGACGGCCCGCCTGCCGCCTGGACCGTTCCGCCGGGCGATCCGGAGGCCCTCGGCGCTGCCATCCTCGAAGCCCTGAGCCATCCGCGGCTGCGCGCCGATCGTGCCCAGTGCGCCCACCGTCGGGTGCTGGACCGCTTCACTGACGACCACATGGTCGATTCGACGCTAGCTGTCTACGGCGAGTTGTTGGCCAAACGCCTCGGGTGAGAGAGCCGCTTGGGCAGGGGCTGACCGAGGGTCGTTTGCCGATTGGGCCGGATCGACTAGAATGGGCGGGGATTTGGGACGCGGCGAGACTTGCCCCCCAAACGATCGATGCCACAACGGCGATGTCGCAGGTCGTCGTGATTCAGGAGACTCTTTTCGTGCAACGGACGCCGCTTTACGACTGGCATGTGGCCCGCGGGGCTCGCATGGTCGAGTTTGCCGGGTGGGCCATGCCCGTGCAATACAGGTCAATCACCGAGGAACATCTGGCGATTCGCTCCGGGTGCGGCATTGCCGACATTTCCCATATGGGTCGCCTGCGCTTCGAGGGGCCTGGGGCCGAGGAGTTCCTGGCCGGAGTGCTAACCCGAAGGATGAGGGACCTTCGGTTGGGTCAGATTCGCTATTCCTTGGTAACCAACGAACAGGGCGGCATCCTCGACGATGTTCTGGTGGGGTACTATCACAACGAGTACGGGCAGCCATTCTACGTGGTTGTGGTGAACGCCTCGAACCGGGAAAAGATTGTTCGCTGGATCGACGCCCACTTGCCGACGGAATTGGCAGAAGCCCCCGGTCGGGAAGTGATCTGGTCGGACGTGACGCGGCTTTGGGCCATGTTTGCCATCCAGGGACCTCGTTCGGTGGAGCTGTTGCAGCCGTTGGTCGACGAAGACCTGGAGTCGATGCGCTACTACAAGGGCACGCAAGTGAGAATCCTTCACCCCGCCGCGTGTCGCCAAGGAGGCATCATCAGCCGAACGGGCTACACCGGCGAGGACGGATTCGAGTTGAGCATCGGTGCCAGCATCGCTCAGAATGTGTGGGAAGCGCTGATCGAGATGGGAGAGCCCCTGGGCTTGGTTCCCGCCGGGCTGGGTGCCCGAGACACGTTGCGACTCGAAGCCGGCATGCCGCTTTACGGACACGAACTGAGCGAGACGATCGATCCGTTCCAGGCGGGCCTGGGGTTCGCCTGTTATTTAGAGGGGGTGGATTTTCCCGGGCGCGACACCTTGCTAAGGCTTCGCCAGGAAAAGCCCAGCGCGGTGCGGACAGGGCTGGAACTGGCGAGCCGCCGCGTTGCGAGACAAGGAGCGGCGGTACTGGCGGGGGGAAAGCAAGTCGGTGAAGTGACTAGCGGCACGTTCTCGCCGACTTTACAGAAGTCGATCGCTATGGCATATATGCGTCCCGACCACGCGACGCCTGGAACCGAGGTCACCGTGGATGTGCGGGGCCGACAGGAATCGGCCCGGGTGTCATCACTACCCTTCTACCGCCGCAACGCAACATAAGGAAGTTACCCGTGAAACCTGAAGAACTCCGCTTCACAAAGACCCACGAATGGGTCTTTGTAGAGTCCAGCCCTGAGGGGAAGAAGATCGCCACGGTAGGCCTCTCGGCCTTTGCCCTGGAAGCGCTCACCGACCTGGTGTTCATCGATCTGCCGCCCGTGGGACGCCGCGTGCAGGCCGGACGACCGTTCGGCGAGATCGAATCGGTCAAAGCCGTCAGCGACTTGTACAGCCCAGTGGACGGCGAAATTGCCGCGGTGAACTCCGCCGTGGCCGAACGCCTCGAGCGCATGGCCGAAGACCCTTATGGCGAGAATTGGCTGGTGAAGATCGCGATCGCCGGCGAAGCGACCGTGGGCAAGCTGTTTTCGTATGCTGAGTACCAGAAGCAGTGTACGGAAGAGGAGCATTGATAGGGGGCCCGCACCGCGCCGGAGAAGCCCGGCGGCTAAACGGACTTTTGAACTCGACCGGCACCAGCCACGGATCACTTACCGAAGCCTTCTCATGCCCTATATTTCGAACACTCCCGAGGACCAGCAAGCGATGCTGGCGGCCATCGGAGCCGAGTCGCTCGACGACCTGTTCGCCATGGTGCCTCCGGAATTGCGTCTGGATCGCGAGTTGCGTCTGCCTGCGGCCCTCGGCGAACTGGAACTGACCGAGCACTTGGCGAGTTTGGCGGGCGCGAACGTGTCGGCCGCTCAGGCGGCGTGCTTCTTGGGCGGCGGGAGTTACGATCACTTCATTCCGGCGGTTGTCGATTTCGTCGCCGGTCGCAGCGAGTTCTACACGGCCTACACGCCCTATCAGCCGGAGGCCAGCCAAGGAACGCTTCAGGCCGGGTTTGAATATCAGACCCTGATCACCCAATTGACCGGAATGGACGTGTCGAACGCCAGCCTGTACGACGGCGGCTCGGCCTTGGCCGAAGCGGTGCTCATGGCCCGCAGCGCGACTCGCCGGCCCGGCCGAGTGGTCGTGGCCGAAAGCGTCCATCCCGAGTACCGGCAGATCCTGGCCACGTACCTGACCATTCTGGAGGCCGAACTGGTCACCGTGCCGACGCCCCAGGGCGCTGTCGATCCGGAGGATCTCGCCGCGGTCGTCGACGATCGTACGGCCTGCGTGGTGGTGCAGCATCCGAATTTCTTCGGCTGCCTGGAAGACGTGCGGGCGTGCGGCCCACTTGCCAACCAAGCTGGGGCAATGTTCGTCGTGTCCGTGGACCCGATCAGCCTCGGACTGCTCGCCCGCCCGGCCGACTACGGGGCCGACATCGTGGTGGCCGAAGGCCAATCGCTGGGCAGCCCGATGTCGTTTGGCGGGCCGTATTTGGGGATCCTGGCGTGCCGCGAGCAACTCGTGCGCCGGATGCCCGGCCGGCTGATCGGTCAGACCGTCGACCGCCGCGGCAACCGCTGCTGGGTCCTGACCCTCCAGACCCGCGAGCAGCACATCCGCCGCGACAAGGCCACAAGCAATATCTGCACAAACCAGGCGTTGTTGGCCCTTCGTGCCGCAGTGTACCTTGCGGCCATGGGGCCAAAGGGGATGCGGTCGGTTGCCGAGTTGTGCCTGCAGAAGGCCCGCTACGCCTTAGATCGGCTCACCGCCGGCGGCGGATTGCGCCCGGCGTTCGACCGGCCGGTGTTCAAAGAGTTCGTCGTTCGCGCGGTGGACGGCCGGGTCGAGCCGCGGATCCAGAGGGCGCTGAGCCAAGGCCTCCTGGCCGGCGTGCCGCTGGGGCGATGGTATCCAGAGTTGTCCGACTGCTTCCTCGTGGCCGTAACGGAGAAACGGACGAAGGCCCAAATTGATCGGTTGTCGGAAGTCCTGACGAGCTAGCGGTGTTTCCCAACTCCCCTCGCCCCTTCGGGAGAGGGGCCGGGGGTGAGGGCATGTTACCCATGAAAAATGCCTTCAATGCGGGGCGACCGTTCGGTGAAGCGGCCACAACACCGCGATGCCGATGCATCGTTATGGCCGCGTTCTTGCTGGTATTGAGCAGGACCGTCCCCGCGCAGTCAGGGGATTCGACGACTGTTAAGGAGCCGGCCGTGCGGAAACCCGCCGAACGACCATCAAAGCCGGGTGGTACGGCAATAACAATCTCGAAAGAGACGACCTACATCGCCGGGCCGCTCCGCAAAGACGGTTACGTCGACTACGTTGCCGCGCTCAACGAGCACTTTGGGCGCGGGGTGACGCCCGAGAATAACGCAGCGGTGCTCCTCTGGAGGGCCGCCGGTCCTGCCGAAATCCCAAAACCCGATCGCGAGCGGTTCTTCAAGATGCTCGGCATTCCGCCGCTGCCGGAGCAAGGCGACTACTTCGTCCCGTTTGATGGATACGTCAAACGTCTGAAAGACGCCGGAAAGCTCACGGCAGTACCCCAAGACGTCTTCGTCGCTGCGGACCTCCACTATCGACCGGAGGGCGGCGGCTACGTCCTCTACAGCGTCGGTCCCAACGGCAAAGACGACGGGGGAAAGAGCATGGCCGACTGGAAGGATGGTGCCGAGGAGTGGGACGGTTGGGACGACGTGGTGGTGCGGATTCGAGGTCCAAAGAAGACGCCGTGATACAGATCATGAGTGCGTTCCGGTGGGCCGGCGCTCCGTTTGGCCCACCCTACGAAAGAGGAGTTGATGCGCAACCAGCAAGCCACGCAACTGTTGTTTGAACTCTCGCGTCCGGGCCGTCAGGCGGTGCGGCTGCCGGGGTGCGACGTGCCGGTCCGGCCCGTGGAGCAACTGCTTCCGGCCGGCGCCTTGGCCGGTTCGCCTCCGCCGCTGCCCGAGTTGACCGAGCCGGACCTGGTGCGGCATTACGTCAATCTTTCGACGCTCAACATGTCGGTCGACACGCATTTCTACCCGCTGGGCTCGTGCACCATGAAGTACAATCCGAAGCGGAACGAGCGGCTGTCATCCCTCAGCGGACTGGCGGATTTGCATCCGTATCAGCCCGAGCAGACGCTCCAGGGCCTGCTGGCGCTGTTGTACTCGGTGCAGGAGATGCTGGCCGAGATTGCCGGACTGGACGCGGTGAGCCTTCAGCCGGCGGCCGGGGCCCATGGGGAAATGACGGCCCTGTGGGTCGCGGCGGCCTATTTTCGCGACCAAGGCGATCGCCGCCGCGTGGTGCTCGGTCCCGACGGCGCCCACGGCACCAATCC
>CAZFKF010000393.1:0-5479 GCA_964518805.1 uncultured Planctomycetaceae bacterium
CACCCTCCCTTTGGGAGGGTTTCCGCCCGACCAGAATCGCACGATCGCCCCCGGTCCCTCGACTTCCGCCAGGACGCACTCGCGGCGTCCCTGCACGGTTTCCCAGCGTAGGTCCGTCCCGAGACCGTCCATGTTGTCGGTGTTGGCGAACCAACCGGCCGGGTCCTTGGGCGACTTCGATTGCCGGTCGTAGCTGCTCACCTGCCGGCAGGTGTACTCCGGCTGCGGCCACCGGGCGATGGCCTCGATGTCGGTCATCGCCGCAAGCAGCGACTTCAAGCTCACCGTGGCTTCTTCGGCACGGATGGGCGACGAAAGAACCGCCCACGCAATCGCCATCCGCCCGGCCCACAAGGCGGATTGGAGTCTTGGGTTTCCGCACATCGTCGATCCAACGCTTGTCCGAATGCCTTCCAACAACAGACCGATCACCGGAATTCTGAACGGCGGACTTGGGGATGTCAACCGCGAGGCCGTTGCGTCGCAGACCGGCACCGATGCGGGTCTCTGGCTTCAAGGGAGCCTCCGTCAGCAGTGCCCTGCGGCCCAACCGCCGCTCGATCCGCGCTTGGCTTTCCGCAGACGATCCTGTATCCTGGTCTTCCCGCGGATCGAGTTTGAAAGAAAGGCGCCTGCCATGAGTACCCGCTGCGTTGCCATCTTCTCGCTTGCGCTTCTGCTGCCGATAGCGTCTCCGGTTCCGCTCGTGGCGGAGGAGGCAATTCAATGGCGATTGGGGGATTCTCGCACCATCGCGACGCCGGTCCACATCGAGCCCGGGCGGGTGGTCGCCGGCTGTCTTGCGGGACAGACGGCCTGGGACCCCTTCATCTGGCTTCGGTTGCCCAGCGGTGCGATCGACGCAGCCAAGTTCACCTGGCTGACCGTGCGATTGTACTCCTCCGAGAAGGCCGACGTTCTGGACGTGTACTACGAGAGCCCGGACGGACACTGGTGCCTGGGTGGGAAACTGCCGATCGAGAAGGGCTGGGCTACGTATCGCCTCGATTTGACGAAGAATCCCTGGCGTGAGACCCGCTCCGGCGACGTTTCCAAGCAGTGGGGCGGGCCGAGCAAGCGAGTCAGTTCGCTGAGGATCGACCCGGGCAATCAGGCCGATCGCTGGGTGGCGTTGGACTACGTCAAGCTGGAGCCCGCCGGACCAGGTTTCCAAGAGGGCGTGACGCCTGAGCCCCGCGGCACGGGGCGGGGCCGGACGATCCACGTACCCCGCGGAGTGCGCGCGGGCGATCGGCTGAGCGTCTCGGCAGAGTTCGACATCAGCCTGCCGACGAAGGTCACGGCCGGCACGACCGTGGTCGAGCTGCGCCGCGCCAAGACGGTGCTGCGGCTCGCTGCGCGGCCGGTGGCGCTGGCCGGCGCGTCGCTGCGCATGGAGGCCGAACTGCCGGTCTCCCCGTACTGGTACCCCGGCCCGGCCGAGGTCGCATTCCGCTGCTACGAACTCGACCTAGTCCCCGGTAGTCCGCCGGCAAAGGGGCCGGTCGAAATCACCAGCGACCGCGTGGGGACCACGAGGCCGCCGGTGGTCGAACTGCGGCGACTTGGGGGCGATGCGGCGATCTTCGTCGACGGCAAGCCGGTGCCCGGCTACGCCTACGTTTCGGCGGGCGGCCTCCATCCCGAGTATCACCGCGAGGTCGCCGAGGCCGGCGTCCATCTGTATTGCGATTGGTTCGGCACCTCGACCGAGAGCGACATGGGACACGTGGCCCCCGACCGCTACGACTACGCCGAATTCGACCGCTACTTCGCGGCGATCCTCGACGTCGATCCCGAGGCCCGCTTCATCCCGCATGTCGGCGTCACTGGCCCCCGATGGTGGCAGGACGCTCATCCGGAAGAAATGTGCCGCTTTTCCGACGGCCGCCGTGGGCCGACCTCGTTCGCGTCGGAGCCATGGCGGCGCGAGGTGGAGGAAGACCTTCGCCGCTTGATCTCGCACTTGCGCCGCGCTCCGTACGCCGATCGCATCCTCGGCTACATGTTCTACAACGGCTACACCGCCGAGTGGCAAATGTGGGGCACCTGGGAGGCTGCGCGCGACGACTACAGCGAGCCGGCCCTGCGGGCATTCCGCCGCTTTCTGGCCCAGCGGTACGGAACGGACCAACGGCTCCGCGCGGCCTGGGGTGACGGACGGGTGACGCTGGCCGACGCGTCCCTGCCGGGAGAGGCCACCAGGCGCCCGGGCGGGCCGCGCGTCCTCCGCGATCCGAAGAGCGAACGGCAGGCCATCGACTTCTACGAGTTCATCAGCAACATGGACGCCGACGCCGTGCTTCACGTGGCCAGGATCGTGCGCGAGGCAACCGAGGGCAAGGCCTTGGTGGGAACCTACTACGCCTACCTGACGGCCCACGGAATCCACCAGCAGGACTCGGGCCACGTAGCCGCGCGCCGGGTGTTCGATTCGCCGGACATCGACTTCCTCATGAGTCCGCCCAATTACTGGTATCGCCGGCCGTGTGAGGCCGCGACGTTCATGTCGGCCACCGACTCGCTACGGCTTCGCGGCAAGCTTTGGCTGGACGAATCGGACCATCGCACGCACCTGAGCGATCCGGGCGCCGGCTACGGCCGGGCCGAAACGCTCGAGGAAACGCTGGGCGTGTTCTGGCGCGAGTTGGCTGAAGTCGTCGCCAAACGCGCGGCCGTGAGTTGGTTCGACATGAGCGGCGGGTGGTTCTCGCATCCCCAGGTGCTCGGCGCCATGGGCCGCGGTCAGGCGGTGATGCGTGAAAGCCTGCGACAACGCAAGCCATTTGCCCCCCAAGTCGGCGTTTTCGTCGATCCGCAGAGCTTCTATTGGATGCGCCCGACGGACGCCAACGCGGCCTTGGTTCTGAACCAGGTGGTCGTGATGCCGCAGGCCGGCGCGCCGTGGGACTTCCTGTTGCTGGACGACATCGGCAGCAAGTTCGTCCCCGATTACAAGCTCTACGTCTTCCTCAACGCGTTTTACGTCACTGCTGCGCAGCGTGAGGCCATTCACGGCAAACTGAAGCGCAACGGGGCCACGGCCGTGTTCGTCTATGCCCCCGGATATCTGGGGCTTGAAGGGGAATCGCTGGACGCGATGCGGGCCCTGACCGGGATCCGCATCGCCAAGGAGGACCGAGAGGCCCGTCCGCAACTAACCCTGGAGCCCGGCGACCCCCTGGCCCGCGATCTGAAGCCCGAGACTCCCGTCGGGGCTGCCAACCTCAAGGTGTGGCCGCAGTTCTACGCCGACGATCCCGAGGCGCGGGTCGCCGCCCGGCTGGTCGACGGCGGCAAGGCCGGGCTGGTGCTCAAGCGGGGCGACGGCTGGACCAGCGTCTACTGCGGCGCTATGGAACTCCCGCCGGCCCTGATGCGCAATCTTGCCCGCATGGCTGGCGTACACGTTTGGCTCGACACGGACGACGCGCTGTATACCGACGGCCAGTTCGTCGGCGTGCACGCGGCCACGGAGGGCGCGAAGACCTTGCGGCTGCCGGGGAGGTTCCGGGTCATCAATGCGATGACCGGCGAGCCCGTCCCCAGCGATGGCCAGACGGTCACGATTACGCTCAAGCGGGCCCAGACCGCGGTGCTTCACCTTGAGCCGATCGAATAACAGCGCCGCGGAAGGCCCGAGCGTTCGGATCGGGGATGCGAATGCCCACGCGAGCGGCGACGGCCGGCATTGGATGATTGGCGGTAACAGCGGGCGGACGCAAGCTTGCTGCAGTCGCGCGAGGTGTCGGCCTCGTACCATCAAGGTGTCGAGGGACAGATCGCCGACGAATCGACCCCCTGGATGGCATGGCAGCACAAGAACACGTTCCGCGACAGTTCGTTTGTGGCCTGGAGTACCTCGGGGCGCGGCGTCTCTCGGTGGATTGCGAGCAGGGCGAGGGGATGGTCCTCGGAGCATCGCTCCCCGAATTGGCCTCGCGACTGCTCGGCGGCGGAGAGAAACTGGAGTTCCCGCCGGTAACGCTGGGCGTCTTCTCCCGCGATCTCGACGACATGGCCGCCCGGCGATGCGCACGACGGCGGCAATCGGCTGCGCCACGCCGACCTCCGCCGACAGGCGCTCTGCCAGGCCGGACGTGTGGGCAGCGGCTTCTCCCACGAGATACCCGTTCGGCTCATGCGTCGTTCGGGATGCGACCGAGGACGTTCCCTATTCCCTGTGCTTCGTCGACTCGACAAGCTGTCTGAACTCCTCGGTTTCCCGGCGGACGAGCCGCACGAAGCTGTTGTCTTCGGCCGAGCCTACGACGGCACGCATTTCGGCAGCGTTGCGGAACGTAGTCTGGCGGAAACGGTTGGTGTAGTCCTTCTCGCGTGTGTGAAACACCTGGTCCCGCACGTGCTCCTGAATTCGTACGGCCTCGTTCAATGCGGCGATCCAAGCCTCTTTTCCCAGGGACCGCTCAACGTCTCCTAGCCGCACGCTTCGTGGATTCCCATCGTCGTCCGTGGTTTGTCCGGCCGCGACGTGGGGATTCGTCGTTCGGCGGTCAGCCATGTCCGATTGGAGTATTTCCAGCAACGTAGCGAACGCGTGGCGCTGCTTCTGTATCGGATAGGCTGCCCAGAGGGCGTCATACGCCCGATGGATATCGGCCCAGGAGTTGTGCTGACCTTCTCGGATTTCGGCCCGCAGCTTCGCGACGCTGGGTTCAGGCACAAGCTGTCCGCCAAGATTCACCCAATCCCGCTCGCGCGGTCCGGCGAGCGCTTCGCACATGGTGGCCAGGGTGGCAGTCGGGTGGGCCTGCAAGTACTCCAACAGGTTCTTCACCGCATAGTAGTGCAGCATCTCGCGGTAGGCATGATAGCCTTGCCGGACCTTGCGGATCACAACCTTGCGTCCGGAGTGTTCCATGTCTTCGCCAAGCACCTCGAGATCGGACGTCTGGTCCTTCTCGGCGAGCAACAACCGGCGACCGAGCGCGCACAGCGCCTCATCCGTGTGGCTTGCGTCCCGCGCGCCGCGACCCCGCACGTGGGCCTTGGCGGTCCAGAGTTCCAGGAGTTCAAGGGCGCTGAACATCTCCTCGGCTGTGTCCGGAGCCAGGCAATCGAATTCGATCTTCTGCGTCTTCGTGACGCGCTTGTCGCGGGTCAGAAACTTCCACGTATTCCTGGCCAGGGCGTACATGTTGTACAGCCACCAGAAGGCGGGCGTCACCACGAGTCGGTCCCGGGCCGTATCGTCGGCCAAGAGGGAGAAGGGCAAAGGAATGTCCAGTTCGGCGGGGTAGTCGCCTTTGGCCAGGAGCACGAACGAGGCGAACCGGCACGAGTGCTTGAGGGTGGTGCAGAGGCCCGGCCAGAAGCCGCGCCCCGCCTGGATCTCGCCTTCGTTGCTGCGGCTGTTGTGATTCGAGCCGATGGTCGCGCCGGCGGCGAGGTTGCTTTGTCCCATCAGCAGGGCCGAAACGAGGAACGAGTTGTTGTGGTGCTGCTCGTGGGCCGGGAA
>CAZFKF010000394.1:0-5471 GCA_964518805.1 uncultured Planctomycetaceae bacterium
ACGCCCCGGCGAAGACCGACCAATAGGCACTGCGGCGGGCGTGGTCGTCGTTACCCGGTTTCATCCCCTGCATAATGAGTGCATCGGGATAGGTCGTCTCCAGGTCGATCACGGGTTTGACTGGTTGACGGGCGTAGTCCTTTGCGATCATCTTCCAGTTGAGGATGCGGTCGCCGTGGCTGGACTGGATCGAGGTGAAGTCAAGCCACGGATCTTCATGAAAGAAGTCCGAGGCGTGGCCCGGCCCCGAAGTGTGGTAGGTCATCAGCACGGCATCGTAGTCTTCCCGCCCGGAGACCCCGATGGCGATCCCCTTGGCCATCGCCCGCCAGATCGCCTGCGCCTCCTTCGTCGGTGCCGCTCGGTCGCCGCCGATGATCCAGATGATGTTGGTGCGGTCCTTGTACCGCTTGCCGATGAACTCGCCGTATTGCTGGGCATTCACCGGGTTGAAGATGCCATCGACGATGCCGTTGGCCCAATGCGACGTGACATACCTGCCCCAGGTGGGAAGCAGGCCGATGTACAGTCCTTTGCCAGCGGCCAGATCGATCACTTCGTCCACATGGTCCCAGTAATCATTGGCAGGACCATCCTTGACGGCAGGACGAGTCGGATCGGTCTTATCTATCAGCGGCAAGTGGCCGTAGGCGTTGGGCTCCGTCAGTCCATCGAGTTCCGCCAAGACCACGGCCTGGATCACGTTGAAGCCTTTTGCGGCCCGGTCAGCGAGATATTTCTCGGCCTCTTCCTGGTTGAGCCGATGGAAGAGTTCCCAGGTCGTGTCGGCGAGGTAGAAGAAGGGCTTGCCGTCCTCGGTCACGAGAAAGCGGTGGTTGTCGCTCACCCGCAGACGAGGGAGCGGCTTCGGTTCGGCGGCTTGCCCGAGAGCGAAGTGAATGAAGATGGCCAAGATCGCCGTGGAAACAAGCACGTATCTAATTCGACTCATTGTCTGCTTTCCTGGTTCTGGGCTGACTGCGCCGGAGCATTCGACATTTGCAGGATCACCTTTCAACGAACCGACAACTCGAATCGGATCGAACCTTCGTCTGTTCCGACCCCAGAGCGTATGAAGCCGTTCTTCTCCAGCACTCTGAGTGACGCCGTGAGGTGCGGGAAGGTGTCGGCCATTACCTTTCGCAGAGAAGGTTCCCGCTTGGCCCAATCGAGAAAGCCACGCAGGGCTTCGGTGGCGTAGCCTTTGCCGTGGAACTGGTCGAGGAGCGAATAGCCGATCACGATCTTGCCTTCCTCGTCAGGCAGGCCACAGGCACCGACAGCGCCAGTCAACGTTCTCTTCCTCGTGTCATCGAGTAGCAAGACGTACCACGCCGTCCATCCGACCGCTTCCGAGTTCTCGTTCACGACACGAAGGAAGTGCTGCCGGGCATCGCTGTCGTACAGTGGGGTGGGCCAGTTTGCCGGAACATCGGCTCGCAAGTGTTGGCCGAGCCGCTCCAAGTCCTCTTCAGCCTCAAGCATTTCCTTGGTGGCAGCGATGAGTTCCAGCCGATCCAGCCGGATCGTGAGGCGAGGCACGACCTTCTCCATGAAAACCAAGGTGACCTTATCGTTGACCCGCTCGTGGCGGAACGCCCGATAGTCGAGCCGCTCGTACAGTCGAATGTTGCTTTCGCTCTTCGTGCCGGTAAATAACTCGAAACGGCGGGCCGTGGGGAAGAGGGCCTCGATCTCGGTGAGCAGGGTTGTACCGATGCCCCGGTGTCGGCAATCGGGATGGACAATCAACCGCTCGACGAAGCAGGTGTCGGCCTCCTGAAAGCCCCTCACCGAACCGATGATCTGGTCGGCCTCGACTGCCTTCAGGAAACGCCGATCTTCACACCGGGCGAGCAGGTCCGCCAGCGTTTCCAGCAATGGTGGAAGGGTATTGTCGTCGTACCTTGCCGCCTCGGTCTGGTAGGCAAGATGCTGAAGGGCAAGGATGCTCGGGGCATCATCGGTCGTGGCAGCGCTGACGTTCATACGCCACCCCTGAGCATTTCACCGGTCGTCAGGTAGTGGTTCAGCCGTCGCTCTAGGCCAGCGATCCTCTGCTGGTATGCCTCGTCGGTCAGGCTGCTCACAAATCGATTGCCCTCGTCGTTCAGGCCGGTAAGTGTCTGTTTCCACTGGGCCTCCGTGGTTCCGTCGCCGTTGTCGGTCAAGGTGATGCTGTAGCGGATCACTCGTCGCCCGTTGAACCGCACGAACTGGATCTCCTCGCTGGGGCGGTACACGCTCACGACCCATACATCTTCGCCTTCACCTGGGAAGTCGGTGACGAAGATGCAGTCCTGCTCGGCGTAGCTCGACTCGGAGTGAACCATGCGGCACTTCCAGGGCTCGATCCAATCGTACTCCCGTGTCGGACACAGAAGCGGAAACACCCTCTCGGGTGGAGCCAGCAAGTGCTGCGTGGCGATCTTGACTGCCCGCCGGGCTGAGAATCCTACGTCCTGTTCGGCCATTCTGGTTGTCCTTTCCTCTTTTCCCGCTGCGCCGGGTGGCACTTCCCATCCAGGCGGATCTATCTGCTCTTCCCCGGCCTCCAATCAGTCAACACGCCGACCTCGTTCGATTGCAGCCATTGCTGCATCCCGCTTACGGTTCGGACACCGCCATCAAGGACCGCTCGATACAGATCGACCGAGAGGAACGTGGGCAAGCAGCCTTCTGCTCTGGCTTCCTTCAGGGCCAGAATCGCTTGCCGAGTCTCGTCGGTGAGCGACTTCTTCATGGGCTGCACGAAGTCCTCGCCCCGTGGCAGATCGTAGTCTTGCGGGGCCGACCACATGTCGATCTTCCACTCCGTGCCATCATCGGTGCGGTAGCGAAGCTGCCAGTACAGTGCCTTGTCGGGCGAAGAGAGGGCGTTGAGGAACTGGGCTGCGATGACCCGAGGATTGGTAGCACACTCGGTGAGAATCTGGAAACCGTGCTCAACCCGCAGTTCTGGGCAGTAGACCTCCATGTCGATGTCAGGGGCCACGGCCAAGTCAAACGACACCGCCCCGACCAGCACCGGCCGTCCAAACCGCCGCCATTTCTCCAGTAGGCCAAGGTCATCCAGAATTGCCTGGGCCTGCTGCCGTGTTCGGGCCGCTCGCCCCAGAAGGTCCATGCTTCTCTCCATTGGGTCAAGGTCGAGAGTGGTTGGCGATCCACGCCACGAAGAGGCCCACTCACCCTCACCAAAGGACGTTGGTGATCGAGGCGAGGATCGACATCACGAAGCCGACTGCCGTGCCGACGCCGACCAGCCTCCAGAGCAGCACGACTTTCGGCCAGTGTTGGCGTCCGATCCCATGATCCTTGATCAACCCTGACGGGATCACCAGCAGACCACCGATACAGATCGATGCGCCAGCGAGAATCGCACCAGGGCCATACAGGCGTGTTATGTCATTAGTCCGACGAGAAGGCCCGGACCAATCATACTTTGGCTTGCCCAACGAAGCCCATCCTTGGACTGTGGCATCCACGCCCATGACGATGAAGCCCGCCCCAAACCCCAGGAAGGGGAGCGACAAGAGTCCGCCAACCACAAGAGTCTTCAAGTAACTTCGCATAGTCGTGAGATCAGGGCAGCGAGACCGTCATCTCGTTGGCCTTTCCTTTTTCCAGGTGGAACTGCTTTTCAATTATCTTGCCTTGAATGGCGATGATGACCTTGTAAGTCCCCAGGAACCCCCGAAAGCCGAATCGCCCCTCGCCGTCCGTTGTGCCCGACGCCCTCGTCTTCCACTCCTCGTGGATCAGTCGCTTCAGTTGCTCGTAGACCGGCTTGGGCGATAGATCCTCTCGCAGCATCCCGCCACCTGGAATGAACGAGCCCTGGTCGCCCAAGTCCCACCATGTGATGGCTCGCATAGCGGGATGGGCAAAGCAGACCCGGTAGAACTTCACCGCATACTCCGCTTGAGCCGCCTCGTCCCAAGTGCCTTGCCGGTGCGAGCCGGTGATCTTCTGCCCCGAGGCCGCTGGCTCGAACTCGGTGATGTGGAGTTCCTTGCCCAGCGTCGTGTATTGATCGAGAACCTTCTGGACCCGATCCAGAGGAAACCGCATCGTCCGGGGCTCATGGGCCTGGATGCCGATTCCGTCGAAGGGAACACCGTTCTGTTTGGCCTGCGAGAGCAGCTTGAAGAACGCCGGGCCACCATCAGGCAGAACGTGATAGTCGTTGACGATCAGGTAAGCGTTTGGATCGGCCTGACGAGCCCAGCGGTAGGGATCGTCGATCTTCAGGCCGGGCAGATGCGAGGGCTCGTTGACCACTTCCCAAAAGTCGATCCTCCCTTGGTAGCGGCGCATGATCTCCTCAACCCGCCGCCGCTGAATTTCTGGCGATGGCTGGCCTTGAGACCACACCGGAATGCCCGCTTCATCGGCCAAGAGTAACGGATGTCCCTTCATCCGAATCCCACGTTCCCGGCACCAAGCGACAACCTTATCGGTGTACTCGTAGCTGGGCTGGCCCCGCTCCCGTTCGTACCATCGCCAGTAGAAGCCTACCGTGGCGTAGTTCAGCAGTTCCTCGAACCGTTTCTTGTAGGCGGCGTTCTGGGCCTCAGAGCGGTAGCGGTCGAAGCCGAAGATGTTGGCTCCGAAAAGGAAGTCGTGGCCTGTCTGCTCCACGGTGAGCCGAACATCGGGCACCGGTCGGCCTTCCGCATCGATAACTTGGATCTTAGCGTCTGCTTTCCGGTTCTTCTCGATTACCGGTTTCGTCGCCGCCACGACTTCCCGCTCTCGGGCCTCGGCCGCTTCCGCCATTTCCTTGAGGCTGGGAAAGGTTGGATCGGTTGCCCCAGAGGGCGGAATGATCGTGATGCGGTCGAGATAGAGGTTTCGGTCTTCGTTGCCTATCAAGCCATCGTTGAGGAATGCGGCGGCGATTTCGTGGTCCCCGGCCGTCAGTTCCAACGGAAAAGGGTAATCCTTGGCCTCCGCTTGATCGACGTTGACCGTCTTGACCGCCCGGCCGTCCACGAGCAGGGCCATTTCCGGCCAAACACCACCAGCCGGGCTGCCCCAAGCACGCACCACGACGCCGTACTTCCCCGCCGTAGCAATGCGAATTGGCTGTCCGACGTGGCCGTTGCTCCAAAGGTTCCAGCCGCCGCCCGATGCAGGCCCGCCCTCCGTTCGGATGACCGCCTTCTCGGCGGGGATCACGACATCGGCCTTCGCTGCTTGCGACGGAACCACCGCAATGGCCAAGGCCAAGATGACTGCCACGGCCGTGGTCTTCGCTGTGAGGTCTCGCCAACTGTCTCTTGCCATTGTGGACTCACTTCTTCTTGCTGATCTTTTTCACGATTCGGGCCTTTTCCATTTTCTTCCGCAAGTGGGCGAACTTGGTCGCCGGTTTGCGGGGCGTCTGTCGTCCTTTTCCACTCATGTCAGCGGCTCCTCGTTCGAGGTGTCTGCTTCAGACCCCGTGGTCCCAAAAGATACTCCTG
>CAZFKF010000395.1:0-5459 GCA_964518805.1 uncultured Planctomycetaceae bacterium
TCTGGTGGATTCTGCCGATAGAGATACGCCCCGCTGTGCAGGGCCTTCTTCTGCGAGTCTCGCGGCAAGGCCTCCCTGGGGTTGGGATGGCCGATGTAGCGGGCCCACTCGATCTTGTCGTCCATGCGTCCGCGGTATTCGAGGATCTCCGAGCCGTCGGCAGTCCACAGCATCACGGCCACACCGTCGGCGTGCCGCAGCAAGGGCGACCACTGCCGGAACACCTCGCGGCAGACCCGGCGCAGCGAGGCCTCCTGCATGTCCGGAAACGGCTTGGGCGACATTTCGAGGACCACACGCTCGATCTTCGGCGCCGGCGACGCGGCCGGCGGATCGGCGACCCGAACCACAGGCGCCTGCGCATAGGCCGCCGTTGCCATCGCAAGAACTTGCAGGATTTGTAGGGTGGGACAAGCGAAGCGCAGTCCCACCAGAATGTCGAAACGCGCGGTGAGCCTGCGATTCGCTTGCCCCACCCTATGTATCGACGCGTGAAAGACCCCCGCCCCCCTTGCGCGATCCGTCCCCGCAACCGTGTCTCCAACCGAGATCCGACCGAGCGTCACAGCGTCCACCCCTGGCGATATTCGTAATGAAGGTACTTGTTGGCTTCCGGGACGTTGGTGACCTTGAGGTTCTCGCTGTCCCAGATCAGCTTCCGGCCGCCGATGCGCACGCAGACTGTGCCCAGGAGGACCGCCTCGGTCAGCGGCCCGGCGAAGTCGAAGCTCGATCGGGTGGGGGTGCCGTGCTTGCAGGCTTCGAGCCATTCCTTGTGGTGCCCGATGGAGCGGGGCAAGGTCTTGGGGGGCCGCTTGTATTCGCGCATCCGCTTTTCGGGAATGAGTCGCGGGCTGTGGCCTCCCCAGCCGTCGACCAGCATCTTTCCCTTGTCGCCCACAAACAGCAGTCCGTCCTCCCGGTTCAGGTCTCTTCCTTCCTCAAGTTCTTCGGGGCGATCCGGCACCAGGCCGCCGTCGTACCAGTGGAGTCGCACCGGCGGCATCGCACCGCGCGCGGGGAATTCGTAGTGGACGCAACAGGCCAGCGGGAGCGTTTCGTCGTAGACAGCCGTCGAACTGGCGACCACCGAGGTCGGGGCCCCCAGTTGCAGCGCGGCAAAGGCCGGCGCGATGTTGTGGATCCCCATGTCGCCCAGCCCGCCGGAGCCGAAATCCCACCAGCCGCGCCAGCGGAACGGCGCGTACGCCGGATGATAGGGCCGCACCGGGGCGGGGCCGAGCCAGAGGTCCCAATCCAGTGTCGCCGGCACCGGCAGAGACTCCTTGGGCCGGTCGATGCCTTGGGCCCAGTAGAGCGGCAGCTTGCCGCTGTGCGTGGGCCGGTCGGACCAGACGTGCACCTCGCGAACCGGCCCGATCGCCCCGTCGGCAAGCCACTCGTTGATCAGCCGGTTCCCCTCGAAGGCCATCCCTTGGTTTCCCATCTGCGTGGCCACCTTGTGTTTGCGTGCAGCCTGGGCCAGGGTCCGGGCCTCGTACACGGTGCGCGTCAGGGGCTTTTCGCAGTAGACGTGCTTGCCCCGCTGGATGGCCGCCATCGAGGCCGCGGCGTGGATGTGATCGGGCGTGGCGATCACCGCCGCGTCGATCTCCTTCTCGGCGTCGAACATCCGACGAAAGTCCTTGTACTGCTTGGCGCGGGGATACTTCTTGAACGTGTGTGCTGCGTAGTCCCCGTCCACGTCGCACAGGGCGACGATATTCTCGCCGGCCACTTGTTCGAGATCCCACGCGCCTTGGCCGCCGATGCCGATCCCGGCGATGTTCAACTTCTCGCTCGGGGGCGACTGTCCCGCACCCAACACGTGCCGCGGGACGATCGTCGCTACGGCCACTGCCGACGCGCCGATGACCCGACGACGCGAAATCCTGGGCGACGTTGTGACAATTCTCCGTTTTGAACAACTCACATCCAGACTCCTCGGAAGGAAGGGGATCTTACCGTGAAAGGCCTGCGACGTTCAGCATCCAGTTGGCGATCAGCAATACGATCAGCGCGTGGCCGAAGCCGCTGGTCAGGCGGGGGCTCAGCAGCGGAGCATTCTTGCGCGCGAGCGCGGCGATGCGATAGGGAAACTGAAGTATCGTGGCCAGCGCGAGCAACCAACCCAGGCGATGTTCGGCCAGCGAGGCCCGCCAGTCGCCGTGGAACAGGTAGACCATGCTTCGCGTGAGCCCGCACCCGGGACACTCGATGCCGAACCAGCTTCGCGAAGCGCACGTTTCCGGCAGAGGGATGCCGGGCAGCCAGGCAAACTCGACGCGTTCGTCGGGCCGCACCCTCAACAGCAAGGCCAGCAAGACGACCGCCGAACTCACGGCGAGCATGAATCGGTGCCGCCGCCGCGCCGCGTCAAGGGCAAGCGGATCGGTGGTCATCCGGCGGGCCCCTCCAGCCGGACCTCGATGGCCGTCTCGCATCGCTTGCAGCGGAGGCGTTTGCCGACAAACCGGACGGCGATCCGATAGCGGGTCTGGCAGTTCGGGCACGTTACCGAGACGGTGGCCTCGGGGGTATCGGCGGAAGGCGCCGGCGCGGACGACGGCGGAAGCGCAGGGTGCGGTTTGGGGGAGAGCGGGACTGGGCGCGCGGGCGCGGCGGCATGGACCATGGATGCCGGCGGCGTGGACGCGACGGCTTGCGCCGCCATGGGGGCTGGACGTTGCAGGGCCGGCGATCCGCCCGGATCCTCCACGAACATGACCACCTTGTCCAACGGCAATTGGCCCAAGTTCTGATCGACCCAGCGGGCGGCCTCGCCGTTCAGCGGACTCTTGGTGTTGTAGCTTTGGTAGGCGATCATTTCGCCGATGCGGGCCACCATCGACCAAAGCGGTTCGCCGGCGCTCCAGTGGTCGCCGATGCAAATGGCATGCGGCGCAATGTTGGGATGGAAGATCGGCGTCAGCATCCGGCATTGCGGCGGCATGCGCGGATAGGAGAGCGGCAGGAAGATCTCGGCCACGTGGCTGGCCACAACCTGCAACTGGTCGTCCACCTGGCGCAGACTCCGGATTTGGTACTCCAACTGATAGCGTTCCGGCGGGTTGCCTTCGGCCTGAATCAGCCGCACGTGCGGCTGACGCTTCAGGTAACCCTGGAGCTTCTCGAAATCGGCTTGCAGCCGGCGGAGGCGAATCGTGCTCATGGGTGCGAGGATGCCTGTTTGGCTTCTTCCTGCAAAGGCGGGGGAGCCAGGCTCCACAAGCTGTCCAAGGCGATGGCGAAACTAATGCCCTCGCTAAACCGCTTGTCGTTCGTCCAGGTGTTGATGCCGATGAGCATCCCTTCCTTGTCGTAGAGCCCCCCGCCGCTGTTGCCCGGGTTGATCGCGGCGTCGGTCTGAATGACGCGGATCTTGCGGCTGCCGCGGTTCTGGAGCCGCAGTTGCGAGATGCTGCCGCGGGTGTGGCTCCAATCGAGGTGCTGGGGGTTGCCCACCGAGAAGACGTCTTCGCCGACGAGCAGCGGCCGGTTGGGGCGCCACGGGGCCGCCTCGGCCTTCGCATCCAGCGTAGGCACGCTGAGTAAAGCCAGATCAATGCCGTCGGGCGCCGTCCAGAGGACGACGCCGGGCTGCGAAGGCTGGCCGAGGAGTCGCACCTGGAGCGACGCGCCGGCCACCGCGGCGCCGGTCTGAAACGGTTCGTCGGCGAAATCCGGATCGACCACGTGACGATTGGTCAGCACCGTGGCTGTCCCGTCCTTGAGTCGCACGATCACACCCGAGCCCACGCCGGTCCCGCCCAGGAGTCCCGGCCGCTTCGATTCAATGAGCACGTTGGCCTTCACCGCCCGGCGCACGTGCGGGGCCAGGCTGTCCATGGCGGCCAGATCGGGCTCGAAGTCTTCGACGGAGAGATGCGGTCGGTAGCCTGAGAGGATCACAACCAGGAACACGAGCCAGCCCACCGCGTCGACCAGGCCCAGGAGGATTCCGACCACCGCCCAAACCGTGCCGCGACGCCGCGAATGATGAATACCCCCCAAGGCAGCGCAGCCCAGCCCCACGGCCACCAACCCGGTGATCAAACCGAAGAACGGGATGCCCGCAAGTGCGGTCACGAACGACGCCACGGCGAGCGCCGACCTGCGCGGCTCCGGCGGCATGGGAACGTACATCGGAGCCGTCGCCATCGGCCGGCGGGGTGCAGGCTGCGGGGCCGCGCGGTTGACCTCTTCGACCGTAATCTTGAGAACCGGCTCCTGCGATCCGCCGACCAGGCGCCGCGCGGGCGCGCAATCGTAGGACCCGCAGCGGTCGTCGTGAGCATGCCAGCACGATTGGTGGTTCACCGCGCCGCAGTCTCGGCAGACCGCGACACCCTCCCCCTCGACGATCGCCTCTTGGCAATGGGGGCAGCGTGCGCCGGCTTCGCGCTCGCCGGCAATCAGCATCAGGGGAGTCGATGCGCTCAATAGAGCACCCTCGCGAGTAGGATGGGTCTCCGACCCGCCCTGGGTCGCGGACGGGTCGGAGACCCATCCTATAGGCCATGCACAAGCACCATGATGCCCATCAATGTCGAGTATACCAGAGAAATGGCGATCGATGAATAAGCCAGCACCAACAGCAGAGGGCCCTCCTTGGCAATCTCCTTATGCTTGGGGAGGACGATGCATGGGCTGACCACCACCAGCAGCGGAGCCAAACAGCCAATCAGGCTGAGCACGAACAAGACGATCACCGCGACGCGCAACCCCTTCAGGGCCTCGCCTTTGTGGATCTTGTTGCGGACGTCCTGGAGGCTCAAGGGGTCGACGGTGTGAAAGTCGGTGCCGCAGTACCGGCAGCGCAGCGCGATGGCTTTGATCTTTTCCTTGCACACGGGGCACGTCTTGGTGTCGCCCCAAGCCGACAAGGGAGGTTGTGCGGTGCCGGTCTTCTCCACGGCGGGCGCCTGTTCGCAACCGTAGGTGCCGCAGCCGCCAATCTCGGCCCAGCACTCGCGATGGTGGATCTGGTCGCACTTGGGACAGGTGACCGAGAATTCGCCCGCCCCAATCGGCGACTGGCAGATCGGGCACGTGGCGCCCGGGTCGCCGGGGCGAAGTTGCGACGAGGCCAGGACGCTTTCGTCCACGGCGATCGCGATGCCCACTTTGCAGTTGGGACAGCGGAACGACCGGTTGGCGGTGTGCTCGGGCAAGCGGACCTTGGCCCCGCAGGAGCAGGTGAAGATATTGGACATAGCTCGGCGAGCCCATGGGTCGAGGAGGCACGTCGACGGCAACGCTCAACGGAACGTGTCGGCGCCCTGATTCATCGCGACAAGGCCGAAACGAATGACATTCCACAGGACAATGAAGAGGAGCGAGACGCCAATCATCTTGGCGGCCTTAGGCTTGCCTTGAACGAGGTAGACCAGGCCCACAATGCAGCCGATTCCGGAGCAGAGAATCGCCGCAAGCCAATCGGAAGTCGTCAGGTCGTC
>CAZFKF010000396.1:0-5459 GCA_964518805.1 uncultured Planctomycetaceae bacterium
ACGCGGCCATCGGCTCCGTCGAACTGCACGGGGCGATGACGAGCCTCAAGGAACTGATCGAGCAGAACGCAACCGTCGAACAGAAGCCGGAGCAGTTCTGCTTCGGACTGCTGGAGGCGATGGACGTCAAGCAGATCGCCGCGCTGGTGGCCCCGCGTCCCGCGCGCTTTGTCAAGGCCGGAGCAAAGGCCAAAAGCGACCTTGCGGGCATCGGCGATTTCTATCGCGTCTTGGGCTCCGCATGCGATCCGGTTCCGTGATTGTTGCCGCCGGGCGTCTGCTCGCGCTCGCCCTGTTTCGGCGACGTCGGAAGCGTGGAACCGAGCCAGCCCTTACGCTTGAAGTACCACAGCATGCCCAAGGTCACCGCGGCCATCAGGCCGAATGCCAGCGGGTAGCCGTAGTACCAGCGCAGTTCCGGCATGTTCCAGGGCGAAGCGTCGGGCGAGAAGTTCATACCGTACAGCCCGACGATGAACGTCAGCGGCATGAAGATCGTGGCGATCACCGTGAGCACACGCATGATTTCGTTGGTGCGATTACTGACCGTGGCCAGATAGTAGTCTCGCAGGTCCGAGCACATCTCGCGGTACGTCTCGGTCAGGTCGACGATCGCCACCACGTGGTCCAGGCAGTCGCGCAAATGCAGGCGGGTCTCCGGAGCGACAAGGGGGTACGAATCGCGGGCCAGGGCGTTGATCGCCTCGCGGTGCGGCCAGATCGCCCGGCGGAGCATCAACAGGTCGCTCCGCATGTCGTGAATGCGGTGCATCGTCTCGCGAGGCTCTCCCTCGGTGACCTGCTCGTCGAGGTTCTCCAGACGCTCGGCGTACTGTTCGAGCACCGGAAAATAGCCGTCCACCACGGCATCCAGAAGTGCGTAGGCCAGGTAGTCTGCCCCCGCCTTGCGGATGCGGCACTTCCCTTTGCGGGTCCGCTCGCGCACGGGATCGAGGCTGTCGCCACCGGGCTGATCCTGGAAGGTGACCACGAATCCGGACCCGACGAACAGGCTCAACTGCTCCGTCTCCAGCCGGTCGGTCAACCGCACCATGCGGGCGACGGCGAACAGGTAATCGCCGTAATCATCCACCTTGGCCCGCTGGTGGGTGTTCAGCACGTCTTCCAGCGCCAGGGGATGCAGACCGAACATCTGTCCCAGCGCGGCCACCACGCCCGCATCGCCCAAGCCTTCGACGTCGATCCAGAGGACCGGGAATCGCTGCCGGAGTCCGCGCAGCTCCTCCACGGATTGCACCCTGCGCTCGACGAGTTCGGCTTCGTCAAAGGCCATGACGCGGATGCTTGGGGCCGCCGATCCCGGCACTTGGGTCAGCACGCCTGGGACGCTGCCAGGTGGGGTGCGTCGACGGAAGCGAAAGTGCTTCCGAGAATTCCGGCGGCGGTTGTTCTGCGTCATGGGAACCTCACTCACTCGACCAGGATAGCCCGGGGGGCATGTCCGCACAAGCCGGCCGGCGCGCCCCTTGTTTCGCGGTCGAACCTGCGGCATCCTATACGGCAGGCTTTCCGCCGCAGGCGAAGGCGGCCGCCTTCGCCGCCCTGCGACGAACCGCAACTTCAATGATGGAGAACCAGGAAATGACGGCTCGATTTGCCTGCATCGCGTGCATCACCGCTTTGGCGATCGTCTCGGGTCCGGCCGCCGGTGCTCGGGGACAGGATCTCGTCCTTGCCGAACAGGGCCGCTCGGCGTATCGGATCGTGGTGGCCGACGACGCCTCGCCGTCCGCCCGGCACGGGGCCGAAGAATTGCAGACCTTCCTTCAGCAAATGACCGGCGCCAAGCTGCCGATCGTTTCGGACCGCGAGCCGCAAGCGGCCAAGGAAATCGTCGTCGGGCAGAGCTCGCGACTCGACCAGCTCAAGACCGACGTCAACTTCCAGGGACTGGGCCACGAGGGCTACGTGATCCGCACGGTCGGGCCGCACCTGGTGATCGCTGGCGGCGCGCTGCGGGGTACGATGTACGGCGTCTACGGCCTGTTGGAAGACCACCTCGGCTGTCGCTGGTTCGCCCCCGGCGTAAGCCGGATTCCCAAGACCGACCGCCTCGTTCTTTCCAAGATCGACGAACGCAAGCTCCCGGTGCTCGAATACCGCGAGCCGTTCACCTGCGACTGCTTCGACGGCGACTGGTGCGCCCGAAACCGCATGAATTCATCGACCGGCCGGCTCGAAGCCAAGCACGGCGGGAAGATCCGTTTCGGCAAGGGATTCTTCTGTCACACGTTCGCGCAGCTCGTCCCGCCCGAGAAGTACTTCAAGGAGCACCCCGAGTACTTTTCGCTCGTCAAGGGGAAGCGGCAAAACGGCTACGCCCAGCTCTGCTGCACCAACGAAGACGTCATCCGGCTGTGCACCGAGGGGATTCTTGCCGGCATGCGGGCCGATCCGGAAGGGTTCGTCTTCTCGGTCTCGCAGAACGACACCGACTTGCACTGCGAGTGCGACAAGTGCCAGGCCATTGCCAAGGCCGAAGACTCCCAGGGCGCGCCGGTGCTCGCCCTGGTCAATCGCGTGGCCGAGGCCGTCGAGAAGCCGTTCCCCGGCAAAGCCGTGGAAACGCTCGCCTACCAATGGACCCGACGTCCGCCCAAGCACATGCGCCCGCGTCCCAACGTCATCGTGCGGCTCTGCTCGATCGAGTGCTGCTTCTCGCATCCGCTGGCCACCTGCAACAGTCCGGCCAACCAGGCCTTTGTCAAAGATCTCCAGGGCTGGGCCAAGATTTCAAACCGCCTGTGGATCTGGGACTACGTGACCGATTTCTCCCACTACCTGCTTCCGTTCCCGAACCAGCGCGTGCGAAACGACAACATCCGCCTGTTCATCGCCAACAACGTCAAGGGGATCTTCGAGCAGGACACCTACGACACGCCGATGGGCGAACTGTCGGCCCTGGGCGGATACATGACCGCCAAGTTCCTTTGGAACCCCGACTACGACGAGAACACCGCGATCAACGAATTCCTCGACGGCTACTACGGCAAGGCCGCCGGGCCGATCCGCCGGTACCTCGATCTGATCCACGATGACGTCGAACAGAAGAATCTCCACGTCGTGATCTGGGCCCCGCCCTCCAGCCCGCACCTTACCACCGATCTGCTCCAGAAGTCCGACGCCCTCTGGCAAGAGGCCGAGAAGCTCGCCGCCAGCGACGCCGACGTGCTGCACCGCGTCAAGGTCTCGCGGATGAGCGTCGACTTCGCGATTGTCGAGCGTGCCCGGCGCGAGGCCGGCGACCCCTCCACCGCGTCGTCGCCCCTGGTGGTACTCGCCAAACAGCGTTTCGCTCCCTTCATGGAGACGCTCAAGTCCAGCGGACTGACTCGCCTGCGCGAAGGCCAACCGCTCAACTTTGACGACTACCGCAGCGATCTTGCCAAAGCCCTGCACATCGACAAACTCTAGGCGGTGTCACGGCCGCAAGCTGACGACCTGAATCGAACGCCGCTGCGGGGCGCTCAGCGCGTTCGATGCCGGCCGAGCCGGGAGGGATTCCAGCCGCGGCAAATCCCACAGCGCGCATGCTCTTGGGCGTCTGGCTAGAATGGGTTGCTTGAGTTGCCTGTGGCAAGAGAAGACCCGGGCATAAGTATACTGGTTCTTTTTTTGGGGCGCACTTGTTTCCCAGATTGCGCGAACACCGAAATCGTAAGGATCGTTCTTACCGCTAGGCTTTTTCTAATCCGAAGTGTTGGCGAAGACGAATTTACAGGAGATGGTTCCGCGCTGCGGAGCCATATGTCTCGACCTGCCATTCTACGACGATGTCTGATATCCCCAACACCACAACGCTGAATTCCGGACAGAGCCCCCGCGAGGGAAGGGTTTTGGGTTGGGCCGTGGATTGGGTTGCGGACCTCGGCGAAGTCGTGCTAGGGTGGATTGGCGGACTGGGCAGCATCTCCATCTTCGCGTTCCAGACGCTGCAATGGCTAGTCACGCGCATCCCGCGTCGAGAAACGCTGCTTCCCAGCTTCTACCAGATTGGGGTCCTCAGTCTCCCCGTTGTGGCGCTGACCGGGACGTTCATCGGCATTATCCTTGCCGTGCAGAGCTTTGCCCAGTTCCGCATGATGAACTTGGAAACGCGACTGGGCGCGGTCATCAACATGTCGTTGGTCCGCGAGTTGGGGCCGGTGTTGGCTGCCACGATGCTCGCCGGACGGGTGGGCAGTTCCATGTCCGCGGAACTGGGCACGATGCGCGTGACCGAGCAGATTGACGCCCTGGCCACGATGGGGGCCAATCCGATCCACTACCTCGTCGTGCCGCGGTTCCTGGCCTGCATCATCTTGATTCCGATGCTGACCATCATGGCCGACTTCATGGGGGTGGTGGGGGCCGCCTACTACAGCGTGTACGTTCTGCATATCGACTGGTTTCATTACCTCTACAATTCCGCCCAATTCGTGGGCGCTTTCGATCTGTTCTCCGGCGTCTTCAAGAGCCTGTTCTTCGGGGCCGCCATCGCACTGATCGGCTGTCACCGGGGGTTCCATTGCGATCCCGGGGCCGAGGGCGTGGGCAAAGCGGCCACCGCGGCGTTCGTGCAATCGTTTTGCGTGATTCTCTTCCTCGATATGACCTTGAACATCTGTCTTGATGCCTTCTACATGATGCTCTGGCCCAAAGGCCCCTCGCTCTTGCAGTAGGGCGGCGAGATCTCCGAACCGTTCGCGTGTCTTTCAACAGCTCGACAGGTCATGGTTGACCGCACTCCAGGCACAAACGCAGGCTCCGCCGAACCGCTGGTTTCGATCGACGGTCTGGGCGTCCGTTTCGGACGGCAGCAGGTGCTCCGCGAGATCTGCCTGTCGATCCCGCGGGGGCAAACCGTGGCGATCATCGGCGAGAGCGGTTGCGGAAAGACCGTGCTGCTTAAGGCGATCATCGGGCTGTTGCGGCCCACGCAGGGGACCGTTTCGTTCGACGGCCGGGACATCAACCGCCTGAGTGCGAAAGAAGTCGCCCGAACTCGAATTCGGTTCGGATTCCTCTTCCAGCAGGCGGCCCTGTTCGACAGCATGACCGTGGCCCAGAACGTTGCCTTCCCGCTCCGCCAGCATTCGTCGCGTCCAGAACGGGAGATCCGCGAAATCGTTCTCGCGCGCCTGGCCGAAGTCGGGCTTCCGGAGCTCGCGCTGGGCAAGAAGCCGGCGGAATTGTCTGGCGGAATGCGGAAACGAGTCGGGCTGGCGCGGGCACTGGCCATGGAGCCGGAACTGATGCTCTACGACGAGCCGACCACCGGCCTGGACCCGATCATGAGCGACGTGATCAACGAGTTGATCCTCAACACGCGGCGGCGCCATCCGGTGACCAGCATCGTGGTGACCCACGACATGCGCACGGCCCAGAAAGTTGCCGACCGCGTGGTGATGCTCTACCCGCTGGCTCGCCGCCGGCCGCACCAATCGCAGATGCTCTTC
>CAZFKF010000397.1:0-5455 GCA_964518805.1 uncultured Planctomycetaceae bacterium
CGTTGCGGGTGTACTGTGGGGACTTGGCCTCTCCGCGGGATGGGGTAAGGACCAGAACGACCGAGACTCCAAGGAAGCGAAGAAGACCATGTCCGAGCAACCCGGCCCGGCGGCGGCGAGCCGCGAACGCGCTGCCTCGGAACTCCCCAAGACCAACGCCGAGTGGCGCAAGATACTCACTCCGCAGCAGTACCGCGTTCTTCGCGAGAAAGGCACGGAGCGGGCCTTTTCGGGCAAGTACTGGAAATCCCACCAGCAGGGCGTATATCGCTGCGCAGGCTGCGGGGCGCCCCTGTTCTCGTCCGACGCCAAGTTCGACAGCGGCACTGGCTGGCCCAGCTTCTTCAAGCCGCTGGAGGAGAAGAACGTGGCCACGGAGAACGATGAAAGCCTTTCCATGCAGCGGATCGAGGTGCATTGTGCCCGTTGCGGCGGCCACTTGGGCCACGTTTTCAACGACGGCCCCGCGCCGACCGGGCTGCGGTACTGCATCAACTCGGTGTGCCTGAAGTTCGATGCGGCAAAACCGCAAGCGAAGAAGTAGGGGGCACTCGCGGTGTGCCGTGCGCTACGTTGTGGCGCGCGGCATCCCGTCGCGACATCCGGCGTGCCTGCTACGACTCATGCGGCCTGGGCGGAGAAGAGCTTGCCGGCCGGCTGACGCAGGATGTACCACCACAGCCCGCAAACCGCGGCGAGGATCGCCAAACTCAGGAACTGCGCGCCGGTCAGCGGGGTGCCCCATATGCCCGGCTCGTCGGTGCGAATGCACTCCATGAGAAAGCGGTTCACCGGGTACACGCTCAGAAACAGAGCAAACAATGCGCCGTCGCGACGCTTGAACGGATCGTACGCCAGCAGGAACAAGCATAGCACCATGGCGTCGAAGGAACTGTAAAGCTGCGTGGGATGCACCGGTTTGGTGCGCGGCAAAGGGACCGGGATCGCGAGCCGCACCGGCCGGGCAATGCCCGCCACGCCGATCGTGATCGTATCGCCAAAGCGATGCGCGTTCACCAGGGCCCACTGGGCGTGCGAAATCGTCGCCGTTGGGATGCCGTTGACCGCTGCCAGCGTCTCGCCGGGCTTCAAGCCGCATTCGGAGGCCGGGGATTCGGGCTCCACCTCGGCGATCACCGGAGGCGATTCCCTCGGACCGTGAAAGCGGAGCCCATAGAGGGAGAGCTCTCCCTCTTCCACCTGCTGGATGAAGGGCGGGCTGCCCACCGGAAACCGCACGGCCCAGGGCAGATCGCACTCGCCGCCGTAGCAACAGCCGTTCAGAAGGCATCCGATGCGTCCCAGCGCCAATCCCAGCAACATTCCCGGGGTCAAGATGTCGAGCATCGGCAGCAAGGGGAGTTTGTGCTTGATGAGGAATGCCCCAAAGCCCAGCACCCCGCCGATCAGCGACCCATAGACGACCAGTCCGCCCTGGGTAATGTTGATCATCTCGCCCAGCGAGTGAAACTCGTGCGAATGCGTTACCACGTAGTACACCCGCGCCCCGATAATCCCCGGGATGAAACCCCAGAAGACCAGCGAGACCGAGACGTCGGGATGGATGCCCAATCGATAGCCGCGCCAGGCCACGAGCGCCGTGCCCGAGAGGAACGCGATCAAGAGCATCGTTCCATAGCCTCGGATCGGAAGTCCGAACCCCGGTTCGGAGATCTTCGGCAACAGGAACCAGATCACCGCTCCGATCGCCAGAAGAAGCGGCACGTAACCCCGCGTGTCGGCGTTCCACCCTTGCCGGTGCACCAGCCAGGCCAGCAGAATGACGCTGATTACGCCCCACGCAGCCAACAACAGGCCGGCGCCGAACATCGGGTAACCGAAGAGCTTTTCAGGGATGTAGAAGAGCGTCTGAAGCATGAGCGTGGGGCCACCGGAGAAGAGGAATTGGAAACGAGGGCGGGCAAACGACAACCGCTTCTCACGGCGGTTCGAGGATCATGTTGTCGATCAGTCTTGTGTTGCCGATCTTCACGGCCAGGGCCGCTACTGCCGGGCCCTCAATCGTCTGGACCGGTTCCAAGGTGGCCGTATCGGCGATCGCAATGTAGTCGATCTGCGCCGGGCCGGCAGCGAGGATAGTGCGGCGCATCTCGTCGGCAATTGCTGCGGCGTCGCAGTGGCCCTGTGCGACCATTTGGGACGCGAGTCGAAGGCTCTTGAACAGCACCGTCGCCTGACGGCGCTCTTCGGGACTCAGGTAGCGATTGCGCGAGCTTATGGCCAGCCCATCCGCTTCCCGCACAATCGGGCAAACGCGAATCGCAAGCGGAAGGTTCAGGTCGACCGCCATGCGCCGAATCACCGCGGCCTGCTGATAGTCCTTCTGGCCGAAGTACGCCGCGTCCGGCCAGACCATGCTGAACAGCTTCAGCACGATGGTCGCCACGCCGCGAAAATGCCCCGGACGGCACACGCCTTCCAGAGGCTCCGCCACAGCGCCTACCTCGACCCAGGTGGCATAGCCCGAAGGGTACACTTCTGCATCCTGCGGCGAAAAGACCAGGTCCGCCTCGCCAGCGAGCAGTCCCAGATCCTTCTCCAGCGTGCGGGGATAACGGGCGAAATCCTCTTGGGGCCCAAATTGGCTCGGGTTGACGTAGATGCTCACGACGGTGAACCCACATTCCGCGCGCGAGGCTCGGACGAGGCTCAGATGCCCTTCATGCAGCGCTCCCATGGTGGGCACCAAACCGATGGTCTTGCCTTCGCGGCGTACGCACGCAAGCGATTCGCGGAGATCGGAAACGGTGGCGACAAGTCGCGGCGTCATGGGACGAGGCATGAAGACGACACGTGGATTGGAGTCTGCACCATACCAATCTGGAGAACCGAGACCCGCCATCGCCCCTTCCACGGAGCGTCACTTCATGGCTTCGGCGGCAGCCAAAATTTCCCGAAGCATGAGTTCCGGCGGTTGGTCCGTCAAACGCATCACCGGACCAACGTCCGGCTCCCGCACGCACTGCGCCAGGGCCTCGCGGAGTCGATCCAGCGGTTCGCGGGTCCAACGCCGCGCGGTCGCGTCGCTCAAGGCACCGATCCGTGCCAGAAGCTCATCGGTGGGACGATCCACCAGCACGATGAGCTTCGGGCGGACCACCTCGCGCGCCGCTTCGATCAATCGGGCCGCAACCGCAGTCCACCGATCCACAGGAAGCCACACACCGGCAAAGGCCAAACACTGATCGAGCCAGAAGTCGCTGACCCACAGGTTTGCCGATGCCTGCCAGACCGAGGACTCCGTTGCCAGGGACTGAACCCGTCGATGCAGCAATTCTAGCTCTGTGGCCCCAGCGTTTCTAGTTGGGTCTGCGCAAAATGCGACTGGCGTGTGGGGATCGGCAACATCGGAGATCCAGTGAGCATCGAGAGCTTTCGCCACTTGCCGAGCCAGATCGGCCTTGCCTGCGGCAACCGGGCCAGTGATCGCCACGTAGTTCTTGGTGGTGTTGAGGTGCTCGAGCAGACGGGCAATGGTCCATCCGGTTGTCGGGTGGATCGTGTTTGGGGCGACTTCGGCGGCTGGCTCGAGCACGAAACGCCGCCAAGCCATGCGCGGATGCAGCAGGGTCAGCGTTGGGGTGGAGTGGACCAGGTCCTCATAGAGGAGCAGATCGAGATCCACGGTGCGCGGCCCCCAGGTCTCTGCTCTCCGACGTCCCAGGTCGGCCTCCACTTTCAGGAGCACTCGCAGCAAGTCGCTCGCGTCCAGCGACGTGTCGAGTAGAGCCGCCGCATTGAGGAAGCGTTGCTGACCGGAGGGACCACCGACCGGCGTCGTCTCCGAGAAACGACTTCGCCGCAGCACGCGGATCGAGGAATGTCGCCCCAGTTGATCCAGGGCGCGAACTAACGTTTCTTGTCGATCGCCCTCATTCGACCCGAGGCCGATCAAGCACAAAGACATAGGGGGGGGCCCTCCCGGCCACGACACACGCCGTCGACTGTCGTTCCCTGCGGTCGCCGTCCCCCCGGAGTAGTCTTCAGTTCTTCTCCCGGTGTATTGGGTGCTGGAATAATCTGCTCCAGCGCCACCGCTTGGTTGCGGCGTCCAGACTCCTCGGCGCCAACAGATGCCTATTGTGCGCGTTGCCGCTGAATTGTCAACAGTCGACCACGGCTAATCTTCTCACTTGCCGATCGGCTGTGCAGAGGCAACCCAGCGCCGTGTCGCGCGGCGTGGCCGAACAGCACGAGAACATCGTGGCCTTGTGCGACGTCGATGGGAACTACGCCGCCCACGCCTTTCGCACCTATCCCAAAGCCGAAGTGTTCCGCGACTATCGCGTCCTGTTCGACAAACGCCGCGACGTTGACGCGGTGGTCATCGCAGACGGGTGCCGGGAAGCTGAAGCACGAAGTCGGCTCCGAATGCCTTGGAAGGCGTTGAGAATCCGACGGGCGCTGCGCCCGCCAGGACCCGCTCCATGCACGCCAGCGCGAGTCGGATTGCACCGGGGAGTCGCTGGGCGAGCATCGCGGCCAGGCAATCGCTGGGAACGACATCGAAGCCGACCGCCGGAATGAGCGACGCGCCCGCGGCAACGGCGCGCTGGTGACGCTGCGCGGCGGCCTCAATCACGGGAATCTCGCCGGTCACGTCCAGATTGTGGGGGGCTCTGGGGCAAACGACGAGCGATTTCTCCCGCCCAAACGAATCGAGTTCTTGCCACGTATCGTCGAGCCGAACAAGACGGCGAACCACGGCAGTGACCGATTGCCAGCAGCTCTGCGGCGCAGTCTGCGCACGCGAGTCGACGGTGAGCATTTGATGCGGCGGTGTAGGTCGGCTAGACTGATTGGGATGGAGATCGCGGGACGTATCGGGCCGTGGGGCCATGAACTCGTACGAGCCGGCGCGAAGGCACGAAACCGAAGACTAAGAAAGGCATTTGTGATCAGCAAAGCGTGGACGCTCTTGGACTCGCGACCGGTCTCCGATCATCGCGTGTTTCGGATTCGGGACGACATCTACCGCTTCGAGCCCAGCGGGCAGCAGCGCGACTTCGTCGTCATGGAGTCGCCCGACTGGGTCAACGTGGTGCCGGTCACCGACGACGGCCAGGTCGTGCTCATCCGCCAGTATCGCCACGGCATTCGCTCGGTGTGCCTAGAGATTCCCGGCGGCATCCTCGATCCCCAGGAGCGGCCCGAGGACGGGGCCCTGCGCGAACTGCGCGAGGAGACCGGCTACGGTGCCGAGCGGATCCGGTTTTTGGGGCGGACGCGTCCGAATCCTGCCATTCAGAACAACTACCAGTACACCTATCTGGCGGAAGGCTGTCGGAAGGTGTCCGGCCTCCAGCTCGATCCCTTTGAGCACATCGAGGTCGCGCTGTACCCCCTGGCCGAGATCCCAAGACTGATCCAGACCGAGGAAATCACCAATGCCTTGGTGATCATAGCCTTCCACTTCTTGGGGATGGCCGACAAC
>CAZFKF010000398.1:0-5451 GCA_964518805.1 uncultured Planctomycetaceae bacterium
GCTCTTCGCCAAGGATGCGGATGCAGCCGGTTGGGAACGCCGGGCCGCGCAAGAGTTACTCGCGGGGTATACGGAAAGCGATGCCATCTACGACCAAATTCCTCCCAGGTGACGTGGTCCTTGTCGAGTTTCCATTCACGGGCAGCGCGCAGACCAAGGCGCGGCCGGCGCTGGCGACAAGGAGCCGCCGCGCGGGGGCTAATGCGATCCGCCGATGAGCCGAGCGCCGTCGCCGCGTTCCAGCGCCCCGCGAAGGTACCGGCCGGTGTGATTGTCGGCCAGGGCGGCGATTTGCTCGGGAGTTCCGGTGGCCACAACGTGGCCACCGCGATCGCCGCCTTCTGGACCGAGATCGATGATCCAATCGGCGGTCTTGAGCACGTCCAGGTTGTGTTCGATGACAATCACCGTGTTGCCCAGATCGACCAGGCGGCCGAGCACGTCCAACAGCTTGCGGATGTCGTCGAAATGGAGCCCGGTCGTCGGCTCGTCGAGGATGTAGAGCGTGTTGCCGGTATCGACGCGGCCAAGTTCGGCGGCCAACTTGATCCGCTGCGCCTCGCCGCTGGAAAGCGTGATTGAGGGCTGGCCGATCGTCATGTAGCCCAGCCCGACTTCCTGGAGACTGTTCAGTAGCCGGGAAAGCGTGGGGAAGTTCGCGAAGAACTCCGCGGCGTCGTCGACGCGCATGTCCAGGACATCGGCGATCGACCGGTCGCGGTAGCGGATTTCGAGCGTCTGGCGGTTGAATCGCTTTCCCTCACACGCCGGACAGGGAAGATACAGGTCGGGCAGGAAATTCATCTCGATCCGTTGTAACCCGTGTCCTTGGCACTCCTCGCATCGTCCTCCCTTGACGTTGAAACTGAACCGGCCGGCCTTGTAGCCCAACCGTCGGGCATCGCGGGTGTTGGCAAAGACCTTTCGGATCTCGTCGAAGACGCCGCTGTAGGTGGCAGGGTTGCTGCGAGGGCTGCGTCCGATGGGCGATTGATCGATCTCCACCACCTTGTCGATCGAGTTGGCGCCGCGAATGGCTTGGTGTGGGCCGGCCTTGGGGGCAATGCCGCCCAGCCGCCGAATCAAGGCCCGCGAAAGCGTCTCGTTCAGCAAGGAACTCTTGCCCGAGCCACTCACGCCCGTCACGCACGTGAACACGGAAAGCGGGAACTGGACGGTGACGTTCTTGAGATTGTTGGTGGTCGCACCTTCCAGGGTCAACAGCCGGCTCTTGGCAATCCGCCTTCGCTCGTTCCGCACCGGGATACTCAACCTGCCGCTGAGATAGCCGCCGGTCAGCGTCACGGGGTCTGCGACCACCTCGCCCGGCGTGCCTTGGGTCACGATGCGCCCCCCGTGCCGGCCGGCGCCGGGACCGAGGTCGACGATCCAGTCGGCCTGACGCATGATCGCCTCGTCGTGCTCGACCGCCAGGACGGTGTTGCCGCGCGCCTGAAGGTCGCGCATGGCGTCGATCAATCGCTGATTGTCGCGCGGATGCAGGCCGATGGAGGGTTCGTCGAGCACGTAGCAGACGCCCACCAGGCCGGAGCCCAATCCGGTCACGAGGCGCACGCGCTGCAATTCGCCGCCGCTGAGCGTGTCGCCGGGCCGGTCGAGGGTGAGGTAGTCCAGTCCCAACCGCTCCATGAATGAGAGTCGCGAACGGATCTCGCTGCAAAGCGGGTCGGCGATCGGCTGCTCATCCTCGGGAAAGGTGACTTCGGCGAAGAAAGCCCCGGCCTGGCTCACGGTCAAGCATGTGATCTCGTGGATGGCCTTGCCCGCGATCCGCACCGAACGGGCCTCCGGACGAAGGCGCGAGCCGCCGCAGTCGGGGCACAACACCTGGCCGCGGAACGCCGAGAATCGGTCGCGGCCGACCTCGCTTCCTGCGGTCTCGTACTCATGTTCGAGCAGCCCGAGAATCCCGGGGAACGACTTCTCGCCGTGAAGCAAGGCCTCCAGGGTCGCCGGCTTCAACTTCTCCAGCGGAGTGTTCCAGCGGGCGCCCGCCTTGGAAAGGAACTCCTGAAGCTGGTTCTTCGCCTTGCGGGCCAGCCCGTTAGCCCCTTTCCAGGGCACGACGGCCCCATTGGCAAGCGAGAGACTCTTGTCGGGAACAACGAGTTGGGGATCGAACGACTCCTTGGCGCCGAGCCCTTCGCACGTCGGGCAAGCCCCGTAGGGGCTGTTGAAACTGAAGGTGCGAGGTTCGATTTCTTCGTAACTGATCTTGCAGCGGGGACAGGCGTACTGCGTGCTGAAAAGACGCTCTCGCCAGACGCCGCTTCCCGCCTTGCCGCGATCTTCGTAGAGGGCCAAGAGCAACCCTTCGCCGTGACGAACCGTCAGGTGAACCGACTCGGCCAGTCGCGGCCGTATGCCGTTGCGCACGATGACGCGGTCGACCACGGCCTCGATATGATGTACCTTCTGGGCCGTCAGGGCTGGCGGATGTTCCGCGTCGATCACCTCGCCGTCGACCCGCGCACGGACAAATCCCGCCTTGCGAATTGCGGCGAAGACCTCGCGGTGCTCGCCCTTGCGCCCGCGGACCATGGGGGCAAGAACCATCAGCTTGGTGCCGTCGGGCAGGGCCGACAACTCATCGAGGATCTGTTCCGGGTTTTGTTGGCGGATCGGTTCGCCGCAGCGGTAGCAGCTCGCCTGGCCGAGCCTCGCCATCAAGAGGCGGAGGTAGTCGTAGATCTCGGTGACCGTGGCCACGGTGCTCCGCGGATTGGTCGTGCCGGCTCGTTGGTCGATGGCAATCGTCGGCTGGAGGCCCTCGATCAGATCGACGTCGGGTCGCTCCAACTGGTTAAGGAACTGGCGGGCATAGACGGAGAGACTCTCGATGTACCGCCGCTGCCCCTCGGCATAGATCGTGTCAAAGGCCAAGGAACTCTTGCCCGATCCGCTCGGCCCGGTGACGACGACGAGCCGATTGCGCGGGATGTCGAGATCCAGGTTCTGGAGGTTGTGCACGCGCGCCCCGCGCACGCGAATGGCCTCGTCCGTGCCGCCCAGATCGGCTTGTCCCTTTGCCGCTGCTTCTACCACGCTACCCATGCGCTCCCCAGCCTGCTCCGCCGATAACCTCCCAAACTAGCCATCCTAACAACGGAGGGTTCAATCGGCAAGTGTTGCGGTAAAGCCATCGGTTGGTGTGGATGCGGACGCACGGGTGATCGCATGGCTTGTGCGGTGCGTCGACGGCCTGAGGCTCCACGGACAAATACTGCTGCCCAAACGACTCCTGCGGCAACAGTCGCGCGAAGGGACATTATGCCGTTGTCGTTCTCGTGCATATGCCTGGCGATGCCCATAGGCGGTTCAAGAGTTCTTCGTGCGATGCCGATGAACGCTGTTGACGCAGATGGGGTGCGCATGTACACTACTGGCAGACCAAGGATTTGCTAGCATGCCACGAGGTGTATCGTTGCCCCCCGACATTCGCATCCTGCAAAACGTTCCGCCGCGCGCGCTCGTCGAGTCGTTGCAGCAGGAGATTGCCCGTTGGGAAGGGGCTCGCCGGCCGGCGAGGAAGGTCACAGTCTCCACGGGGTGCGATCCCCTTGACAGACTCTTGCCAGGCGGAGGGTTTTTTCGGGGGACGCTTGTCGAATGGTTGGTGGCGGGCGAGGGCAGCGGCGCGCATAGCCTGGCCTTTTCGGCGGCCCGGGAGGCTTGCCGGGAAGGCGGGGCCCTGGTCGTGTTCGATCAGGCTAGGCAGTTCTATCCCCCGGCCGCCGCCAGGCTGGGGATTGGTTTGGAATGCCTGATCGTGGTTCAGGCGGCCAGTGTGGCCGACAACCTTTGGGCCTTGGACCAGACGCTCCGCTGCCCGGGCGTGGCCGCCGCCCTGGCCTGGCCCGAACGGCTCGACGGCTGCATCTTCCGCCGGCTGCAACTGGCCGCCGAAGAAGGCGGGGGGCTGGGCCTTTTGGTGCGGCCGGAGAGGGCGCGGCATGAGCCGTCCTGGGCCGACGTGCGTTTGCTGGCAGAGCCCCTGCCGGCCGCGGACCCGTACGCGCCGCGGCGCCTGACCCTTCAGTTGCTACGTACCCACGGAAACGCTAACGGTGAGCGTGTGGAAGTGGAGATCGACCATGAAACGCATTCTTTGCATCTGGCTCCCCCAATGGCCCCTCCAACGCCTCGCCGCCGTGCAGCCGGCGCATGAGGGGCGAGGGACGAGGGTGGCGGACGCTGCAACAGTCTCGAAGACTTTATTCCAACGATCCGGTCTATCCTCCACATCTCCAAATTTGCAATTTGATATTAACAATTTGCAATTTGCAATCCCATCCTCTCCCGATCCCGCCGATCGTGAGTCGCTCCTGGCATTGGCTGCCTGGTGCTGCCAGTTCAGTCCGATCGTTGGCCTGGAAGATGTCCCCAATCCGGAATGCTTGTTCCTGGATATCACCGGCCTGGACCATCTCTTCCACGGCGAGGCGGCGCTGGGGGAGCAAGTGATTCGTGCTTTGGCGGGCCGGGGCCTGGCGGTTCGGGCAGCCATTGCCGACACGCTGGGAGCCGCCTGGGCCGCGGCTCATTTCTTGGGGAAACAATATCAAATGGCAAATCGCAAATCGCAAATCGCAAATATCCAATCCCACGCAGAGCGTGGAAACGAGAGTGCTGCTATTTGCAATGCGACATTTGCTATCTGCAACTTGCAATTTCCCCTCCACATTATTCCCCCCAACCAAACCGCCGCCGCCTTGGCTCCGCTTCCGATCCAAGCCCTGCGATTGCCTCCAGAAACCGTCGAGCTCTTGCATTCGTTGGGAATCGATCGCATCGGGCCATTGGAACGGTTGCCGCGCAAGGAACTAGACTGCCGGTTTGGGCCGCAGTTGTTGAAGCGATGGGACCAGGCCCTGGGCCGGCTGGCGGAGCCGATCCCCGTCGAGCCGTTCGCCCCGCAATTCGCTGCCCGACACGAAATGGAACATCCCGCGGCAAACGTCGAAACCGTGTCGTGGGTCCTAGGCCGGTTGGCGCAGCGGATCGCCGAGATGCTCGCCTGCCGCGGCCGCGGTGCGGTGCGATTGGCGTGCCGATTGGACTGCCAGGCGGGCGCGCCGGTAGCGTTTGCCGTGGGCTTTTTCCAGCCCACCGCTTCGCCGCGGCACTTGTCGCAATTGACCGCCATGCACCTGGAGCGGATCTCGCTGGCGTCGCCCGTAACGGCGGTCGCTTTGGATGCCACGTTGACCGGCCCGTTGGATCACCACCAGGAAGAGCTTTTTGCCGACCATCCGACCCGCGGCAGCCTGCGGCTCTTGGCCCTCCTGGTCGATCGCCTCACGGGCCGACTTGGGCGTCATTCCGTGCTCCGGGCCCGACTGCGGCCCGAGGCCCAACCCGAACTGGCCTACCAGTACGATCCGCTGGTCTGGGGTGCCAAGCCGGGGGAACGGCGTCAGAAGCCTCTTG
>CAZFKF010000399.1:0-5435 GCA_964518805.1 uncultured Planctomycetaceae bacterium
CAGAACTGGCTGGCCAGCATCACGGTCGCCGTGCAGCTCAGCAGAGTGCCGAAGTTCTTCTGTGCCGGCCAGAGGGCGAGGCTGCCGCAAAGCACGGCGAAAACCGCCAGCACGGGAATGCGATAGGCCGGCTGGTAGGCCTGCCAGAACCCCACTCCCGTTTCACGGAAAATCGTGGCGCCGAACATCTGCCCCAACTGATGCGCGAACGATTCAGGGCTGCCGGGCTTGCCGGCCACGATCGCCGACAGGATGACCAGCACCGCCAGCCCGAGCAGCGTTCCGACCATGTATCGCCGCAATCCGCGCTGCCAGTAGAAGCTGCAGCCCAGCGGCAACAGGAACAGCGGATAAAAGACCAACGCTCCGGCCAGCCCGAGCAGGAACCCGAAGACCATCGGGCGTCGATACGCGGCCATGGCCCACACCAGCAGCGCCGCCGGCACGGCGTGATCGACCCTCCCGCCCATCTGGCCAAGGTACGGCGAAAGCAAGTACAGCACCGCCGCGGCCATCCCCGTTTGAAGGCTTTCGAAATGGTGATAGCCGATCAGCACCATCCCCAGGAGCACGGAGAAATGGGCCAGGAGGATCATCGAGCGGGCGATCGGGTACTGGACGTGCGTCTCTGGACGCCCCCATTCGGTTTTGGGAAGCGACACGGGTACCGACGGCGAATTGGAGAAACTGGAAACGTAGTAGAAGAAGCGCCAGCCCGGGGAGTCGATCGCCGACTTGTCGTCGACCGCCAAGACGTGCTCCAGCCGCTGGGGGGGCTGTCTGGCCACCACGTTGGCCGCCAGGAACACCATGATCGCGATGCCCGTGAACGTCAGTCCACCGGCCGAGAGATTGGGATCGAGTTTGGGCCGGCGGACCATCAGCGGATCGAGGAACAGCCGGATGATAAACAGCAGCCCCACACCGAAGAGCCACGCGTAGCCGAACTGCTCCAGGCTTGCCGACTGCGTGGATCTGCCGTGAAACACGAGCAGGAGGCCCGGCGAAAAGAAGATCAGGCCCAGCAAGTCCAGGTTCCGCACGCTGAACAGCCGGTTGAACTTGAAATAGATGCCGATCGTCAAGAGGGCGGACAAATACGCCCAAGTGGTTGGGTTGAGCTCGTACTCGAAGAGAATATCCTGCATGGATTTCCCTGCGACCGATCCACCGTCAGGACTTGAGCATCTTGTACGCCAGGAACAGGATCATGAAGACCATGAACCCAACCCAGGCGACCATCAGCGCGCGTTTAGCCCCCTGGGGCCCCGAGGAAGCGGGCTCTGCACCTTCGGCCTTGGACTTCTTCTCTTGGGACTTCGCCGGGGCCGCAGCGGGTTGCTTTGCGGGCACTGACGCCGATTTGCCGGAGGCAGCCGGCTGTTTCGCAGCAGCTTGTTTGGCCGCGGCCGCGGCCGCTTCCAGGGCCTCGCGGGAATAGTACTTGTCGAGCGCGGCATTCACCCCGGAAGGCGTGCAGAACACGCTCCGCACCGGCATGCCGACACGGTGACGCAGATGTTCCTCCATGTCGGGATTGAGCGGATTGGGCGAGGCGATCAACATCTGGCCGTCGTCGACCATGACCGGCACGCACGAATAGTTCCTCGCCACGGGCGCCGGAATCTGGAGCACGAGGGTGGCGTCGACTCCGGTCTCCGCCAGATCGATGTAGGGCAGTCCCACCGATTCTGCGTAGGCCTGCATGACCGTCTCGGGCGTGATCCCCTTCTGCTGCAACATCGCGTCGCGGATCGGCAGTCCCACGGCGTCGGCGAAGCCGCGCACGCGGTTGAGCTGATCCGGCGTGACCAACTTACGCGACAGAAGCAATTGCTCAAAGGTCGGTCGTTTGCCTTCTTCGGTCCGGACGCGTCCCAGCGAGGCGTCGTAGTCGCTCTTGCGCTGGGAGTCGGTCAGGCAAAGCATCACCTTGGCGAGCTCGTTGAGCAACTGCTGCGACTGCGGGCCGAATTCCCCTGTCTGATACTTGCGCACGTGCGCGTTCAGCGTGCGATAGCTGGCGCGGATCACCTCCGCATCGTCCTCGAACTGCTTGAGCTTCAAGAGCTGGTAGTAGTTCAGCGGCCGAGCCGGTTCCGTGATTCCAAGCCAGTCGCGGTAGACATCGAGTTGCTTAGCCATTGGACCTCAAAAGGGTCGGGGGTTGGCAGCCAGGAGTCAGGGATTGTTCGCGAAGCAAATTCCTCCGGTCCCCAGCCCCTGGTCCCCAACCCCCAGTCCCTCCCCTCGTTACTCGACTTTGTACTCGGCCGCAAGCTTGCCGAAGGCGTCGACCTGATCGTCCGTGAGCGTGCCTTGGCGCTGGATGTCGATGGAGGCTTCTTTGCCGCCGGTCTTGTCGCGGGCGGTGACGTTGATCCGGCCGGCGGTATCGAAGGCATACGTCACTTCGACCGGCGAGCCCTTGGGAAGCTCTTCGGGAAGATCCGAGATCCGGCAGTTCCCCAGCAGCGAGCAGGCCTCGGGATCCGGCGCATCCCCTTCCATCACCTGGACGTTCACGCGGCGCTGGCTTTGCTGCACGGTCTGGAACACCTGGCTGACGGAGGTCGGAAGCCGAGAATTCTTGGGGATCATTACGTGGTTGAGCAATTTCCCGGTGCCGGGCTGCTTGATCACGATTCCCAGACCGTGCGAGTTGACGTTCTCCTGTTTCACGGCGCCCAGCATCTTCCGAACCTTCTCGGCCATGCCGCTTTCCGGACGGTTCTGGGCTTCGAGGATCGCCGCGTGGATCGCCGCTCCCAGGGCCACCGACACGTAGGGTGAGATGCCCGTGTACGGCTCCCGGCCCATTGCATTCCGCATCATCTGTCGGACCTGGGGCATCAAGGTCGATCCGCCCACCAACACCACGGCGTCGAGGTCCTTGGGGGTCAGTTTGGCCTGTTCGAGAACCAAGTGCACCGTGTCGTCGGTCCGCTGCAGCAGATCTGCGGTGAGTTGGTCGAACTTTTCGCGGGTCAGCGGCACGGTGATCGTCTTGCCGTTGTGCCGGCAGAGGACCTTGGTCTCGTTCTTCTCGGTGAGTTCGATCTTCTTCAAATCGCACTCGTTGCGGAGGATCTGCATCGTCTGGTCGCTGTCGCGAGGATCCTCGCCGAAACGGGCTTGGAACTCGTCGGCGATGTAATTGGCCAGGCGCTCGTTCCAGTCAATGCCACCCAACTCGGTGTCGCCGTCGGTGGCCAGCACCTGGAAATGAGTGGGCGTGTACTGGACTAACGTCACGTCGAACGTTCCGCCGCCGAGATCGTACACCATGGCCTTCTTCGGTTTGCCCGACGCGCTGCCGGTCCCGCCCAACTCGTTGTTGTGCCAGGCATAGGTGAGCGTGGCCGCGGTCGGCTCGTTCATGATGTCGATCACGTTGAGGCCGGCGATCCGACCCGCGTCCTGGGTGGCCTTGCGGCGGGTGTCGTTGAAGTAATACGGCACGGTGACCACGGCGTTGCCGATGGGACCGATGCGCCGCTCTGCATCCTGTTTGAGCTTCTTGAGGATCAGGCCCGAGACGAACTCCGGGGTGATGGGGCGACCATCGAACACCCGGCTATACTCCCGACCCATGTGCCGTTTGATGCGCTCGATAACGTTCTTGGGATCTTCCATCGCGGCCCGCTCGCGTTTCGGGCCGACGACGACGTGCCCCTTGCCCATGAGCAAGATCAGGCTGGCCGTTTCAATCTCGTCGTCCTCGTTTGGAACGGCGACCGGGGTGCCGTCCGGATCGACGTACGCCAACGTGCAGTAGGTGGTTCCCAGGTCAATCCCAACCGTCTGACCCTCTTCAAAGTGCATGATTCGAGTTCCCGCCGAGTGATGGTGTGCCTAAGAAGCTGTCTAGAACTTCCACGTCGGCCTCACGCGGCCGCGTGTCGGTAAAGCTCCGGGAGATCTGAATAACGCCTGAGAAAAAGTATGCTCCGGTGCCTTCGGCTCGCCTCCGTGTGGCCTCACTCCTCGATTACTTTCTTAACCAGTTGCACGAAATGCGGGGTCTTCTTCGATTCCGTCAACTCCGTCGCCCGCTTCTGTGCATCGTCGCGCTCGTCATACTCGTACTGCCCCACCTGCGTCAGGGTTTGCGTGAACACACCCCAAAAGGCCTTCAGACGCACCTCTTTATTCGCCTTGGCGCGCGTCTTCCGCTTGGCGGTCTTCTTGGGCGGCTTCCGTTCCCCCGCGTCCCCCTGGTCGTCGAGATCGCTCAGCCCCTCGACCTCGGCCCGCTCCGCCGCATCCGCTTCATCGCGCAATTCCCTTCGATTCAGAATCCTTCGCGCCATTGAGATACCTCGATAGAGTGGTGCAAATCCATCCTTACGCCGCACGAGGAGATATTACTCCCTTTCGAGGCGGTCTGCCCCAAGAAGCACCATATTACCCTATCGGCAAGCGACTTGCCAGTAGGAACTTGGGGACTTTGCCGCCCGGTTCTGCGGTGCGCAGCATGCTCGAAGTGCAGGTTTCCGCCCGCTTTCTTTTCCGCGGGCCGAGGCCCCGCCGGGGAGCCAAGACATCCGGCTCCGGCCACATGCCACGGAGTCCCGCGATTGGCTGGAGACGCGAGCGAGGGTCTCGATTCTCCAGCCGGCCCCACCCCCCGAGTTCCCACTCCCGAACGCTATAACGTGCCCTTGGTGCTCGGCACGCCGGCGATGCGTGGGTCGGGTTCGACGGCCATGCGAAGGGCACGGGCGGCTGCCTTGAAGATCGCCTCGGCGATATGGTGGCTGTTGCGCCCGTAGGGCACCACGACGTGCAGATTGCACAAGGCGTTGGCGGTGAATGCCTGCCAGAAATCGGCCACCAATTCGGCGTCGAATTGGCCGATCTTGTCGGTGGGAAACTCGGCCTGAAACACGAAGAAGGCCCTTCCCCCGAGGTCGACGGCCACGGTGGCCAAGGTCTCTTCCATGGGCAGCGTGAAGTGGCCGTAGCGGCGGATGCCCGCCTTGTTACCCAGGGCTTCGCGAAGCGCCTGCCCGAGCACGATGCCCACGTCTTCGACCGTGTGGTGCTGGTCCACTTCGAGGTCGCCGGCGGCCGTGACGGTGAGGTCCAGCGCCCCGTGTTTCGCAAGGAGCACGAGCATGTGGTCCAGGAACCCGACTCCGGTGGCCGACTTGCCCTGTCCGGCGCCGTCGAGCGACAGTTCCAGGTCGATCTCCGTTTCCGCTGTCTTGCGATGGATGTGTGCCGTGCGTGCCATCGGAATCTCACCTCAAAGCAATGATGAATGCGGAATGATGAATAGCGCCCCGCAACCGCGCTCTCGCGGTCGCCCATCCAGAAATGTTCATCATTCTTCGTTCACCGTTCCTCGTTCGTCCACTCATCAGTCCTCTCACACCAACCGCCGCAACCGATCCAGGCAGGCGTCAATCTCGGCGTCGGTGCCCACGCTG
>CAZFKF010000400.1:0-5432 GCA_964518805.1 uncultured Planctomycetaceae bacterium
AGAGTTCCGCGGTGCTGATGCGGGCATACAGTTGCTGATCCGGCCCCGAGGCGTATCCGAGCAGTTGCGGAACGGTCGTCTCCGTCCAGAGCGTCACGGTCAGCGTCAGATCGCCGCGGCGAGCCTGGAGCGTATCGCGGACGCGGCCAAACAACTCGTGAATCTTGCGGCATCGCCAGGCAAACCACGCCTCCTGGTGATGGTCGCGCAGGTAGGCGAATCGTCGGGCGAAACGATCCGGTGCCTTCGCCTCGATGGGAATGCGGATTCCGTTCTCCTTCTCGAACAGGGCCGTGGTAAAGTCGTCGTACCCGCATTCGGGCCTCGCGAACCAAAGGATCGTGGCATGCCACAGATTGATCGAGATGCCTTGGAACGCCGGGTAGCGGGCATACTTCTGTGCGATCTCATCAACCAAGGCCAGAACGGCCTTCTGCACCCGAGGGTGCAGCGGATTGAACATTGGAGCGGAGTCGCCGCCGCCCTGCGTCTCGCCGTAGGCCCATCCCTGGAGCCTGCCCTCGGCCTTGGCCTGAAGGTTCTTCACGTTGTAGATCGCCGTCCAATCGCCGACGTGGGATTGGACGTTGTTGTTGCTGAGCATGTTGTTGTAGGTGTCGGCGCCGCCGCGGATGGCTTCGACGTTGATCTGCATGTCCTTCAGCAAGGTACTCAGCCGCAACAGGGTCAGGCTGGCCTTGAACTTCAATCGCCGCTGCCCGAACGTTTCGAGCAACTGGCCGACCCAGTCCGAGGGCTGCTCCGTCCACACCGCGTACTGCCTTCGATCCGGGCCCACAACGGTGTTGAAAATGCCGCAGGGCTCGCACTGCGACGGGTAAAGCGGGTGGTGGTACCAGACGACGGGGTAGACCAGCAAATCCTGACCTGCGTATTGCATGTACTGAGTCAATCGCTCGAGCCACTGCTCGAAGCGGGTGGCGCCCAGGCTGGCGCCCTTGCCGCAAGGGTCTTCGAACTGGACGCCAAATTGCCTTCGGTCGGCGCGTTGGGCCAACTCCGGCACGACAGCGGCTTCGAGGGCATCCCATTCGTAGACTTCGATCTTGGCGGCTGCAGCGGGTTCGTCGCGGCCGATCGTGGAGATCGTCACGCTGCTGGACTCGGCGCGGGGCCAAAACACTTGACGCCACGCGAGCATTTTGCCGCTGAGCGGATGCGCGAATCCGGTCATGATGCCCGCATCGATGTCGTAGCACGTCCCGTCCAAGACCGCCATGTTGCGGCGCCGGTCGTCGGGGTACTGCACGAGCAGGAGGTGCGGCTTTCCGACGTTCGTCTTGAATCGATACCCGAACCGCGAATTCACCGCACTGCCCGCTTGCCGATACCGGCCCAGCGGCGAATCGACGACCGCCACGTCCGGATGGCCGAAGTACTCTTGCGGCGGGTAATCCTTCGTGCAATCGAACACGGCGACCGGCCGGGGGCTGGCTCGATCGCCACCCAGAACCGCTGCGCCGTTCAGTGCCAACGGCAGTAAGACCAGCCACAACCGCATTGCATGATGCACGAGTCGACTCCTTCGATGAACAGGATGCTCTGCCGGATGATTGTAGCGGACGCCTCAGCGCGATTGCTATAGCCGGTCGGGGCAGGCGGGTCCGAACTTGCGGCTGCGAGGAGGTCGCCTCAGGACTCGCGGATTGGTTCCGGCCGGTTCGAGATGGTCGAGCACGGCGAAGGGAGGCTGGTCAGCCTGCTCGCTCGCTTCTCGTGATCTGGAGTATTCGGCAGAACCGCAGTAGCCGAGCGACGTTCTCTTGATAGAATGGGCTCGTGGCCTCGTGTTGTACCTCAGGCTCGCGTGCCAGCGGAACTATGCAGAAGAGTCACCAAGGCCAGAGTGTCGATTGCGAGCTTCTGCCCCCCCTATTCAAGGGTCATTGCGATGAAGCGTGCCGGAATTCTGTGTGCGGTGGCTATTGCCTGTCTGCTTCCTGGGTGCCGAAAGTCGACAACCTACACCGGCAGGGATGGAACCAAAGCCACAGTGACCAAGACGGGCGAGGGGACAGATGTCACGATCCAAGGGAAGGATGGGACCCAAGTGCGGATTTCCGAAGGTGGAAACCTTGCCCTTCCCGAGTCCTTTCCGAAAGACGTTCCGACCTATCCCGGCGCAAAGGTCACCGCGAATGTCACGGTCAACGACGGAGTGCAAGTCTCGTTCCAGACCCCCGATTCGGCCACCAAGGTTGTGGACTTCTATGCCGAGAAGTTGAAGGCCGGTGGCTTCACGATGGAAACCACGATGAACACGGAAGCGTCGTCGATGGTTACGGCGAAGAAGGACAAACGGACCGTGATGGTCATGGCCGGGAGAGAATCCGATGGAACGAGGATCACATTGATGGTGCACTCCGAAAAGAAGTCGGCGGGTGATTAGCGGGCATTTCTTCTCGGGTGCGGCGGTAGAGGACTCCAACCCAACGGGCGCCGAGGCGAAGTGCGGAGCGAGCTGCGTCCACGGCCGCGGCGCCGCCGCCGATCGAGTAGATGACTTTGCGGAGCGTCGTTCCCGTGGGCACCTCGACCAAGCCGGTGTTCTTCACGCGGCCAGCCAGGGCGAAGACCTTCGTTCCGGTGCTCCGCAAGGTGCCGATGGCCCGATATCGGTCCTTGCCGCTGAGCAGGATGAGCGGCACATTGGCAAACGTCTCGACGTTGTTGATGCTCGTCGGCTTCCCGAGATATCCTGCTTGCACGGGAAACGGCGGGCGGGGCCGAGGCATGCCGCGATGGCCTTCCAGCGAGGCGACCAGCAGGACCGGGAGGATGACCAATGCGGTTCGTCTTGCAGCGTTCATTCGATGACTTCCGTCTTTTCTCTTGCACGGCTACCGACTGCTCTCCCCGAGTAAGCTGCGCAACGCGCCGAAGGCGGGTTTGCGCGGCCCGATCTGCCAGAGGCCGTCGCCGCCCCTCAGAAGTTCTGCCAGGCCGTAGTGCGACTCCGGGTTGTCCGGGCCGAAGTAAGGCTCGTCGAGAAGCTCGTAGACGAACATCGCCTCCACGCCGGGGCTTGCTCGCAACTGCCGGCCCAGTTTGAGCAGGTACTCGGCCTGCTCGGCGTGCTTGCCGCGCAGGCTGCCACCGCGGCGGTTCAGCTCCGTGAACCAGATCGGCTTGCCAAAGCCTTTGAGGTGCGCGAGGAGGTTGAAGCCGCCGCTGGTATTGGCCGGATCGCCCATCTCCGAGTACCAATGCCATCCCAGGATATCGATGGGCACGCGATCCTGCACGAAGAGCCGCTGGATGATCCCGTGGTGAATACAGCAGGAGTCGACGATCGTCTTCGCGGCGGGGTCGGCGGCCTTGATGCCCGCGTGCATGCCTTCCAACTCCGCCCGAGCCCTCTGGAAGCGGTCTTCCTGAAAGTGGTTGGGATTGTTGCCGTGGGGGTCGCCCCACTGCCACACCCGGCCGTCGGGGCACTTCTCGCCCTTGCGGACCATCGCCCAGTTGTCTAGTTCGTTGTCCAACTCCCAGTGGCTGACGCGGCCGCGGTAGCGCGCGGCCAGCGCCCGGGCAAAGCGCTCGGCCGCTGCGCGGATTTCGGCGAGCGGGCGCTCGCTGCGGCAACTCGTGTCCGGAAAGATCACCGGCAACAGGCGGATGCCCCGCCGCGCGGCCTCGTCGACCAGCGCGTCGTACGCGGACGGCGCAGCGCGGAAAGCCCCCTCGCTCCAGTCGCAGCGATACCACTTCGCCCCCAACTCGACCACGAGATCAAGCTGTGCGGCGATGGGGACCTGACGATAGCCTTCCTGGGCCCCGGGGTGGCCGTTGACGCCCCAGTGAAACTCTCCTCCACACGCGACGGCCGTCATCGCCGCCCACACGACCACAAGCATACACCGCACGATTCGCATGGACCGCTCCTGAACAACATCGAAGACACCCTTCGGCACGCGCCGAAAGCAACGCCTGGTCAGATCTCTAATCCCTTTGCTGCTTGGCCTTCAGATAGGCGTCCCACACCTCCAGGGCCGGCTTGCGTTTCTTGTCGCTCGTCTGCATGCCCGTGAAGGCCCAAATCCGGGCGAGATCGTCGATCGGCGGCGGAAGCTTGGCGCACAATCGCTCGAAGTCCGTCGTGGCGAAGTTGATGACGAACTCGTAGCGGTCGCGGGCCGCGACCCTCAGCAGGAGTTCGGTGAACTGCTTCTGGTCGGCGTCCGAGCCGTACAGCGTGAGTTTGAACGCCTTCAATTCCACGTCGCGCGATGTCATCCCCGATTCAGAAACCGCGATGGGCTTCTGGAACCGCCTCGCGAAGTCGAAGAAGTCGGCAGGCACGGGGCGCGGAATTCCGTAGCTCATGTGCGGATAGGTGCTCATGGCAAACAGGTCGCTGTGCTTCATCAGGTCGTCGACCTCCCCCTCCTGGTCGCATCCTCGGGCCTCGCTGGCCAGCTTCTTGTAGTGATTCACCTCGGTGGTGAAGAAGACCGGCAGTCGCGCGTGTTTCTGTTTCACCGCCGTATAGGTATCGCGGTGAAGCTCTTTGAGTTGGCTCCATTTCTTTGGGTCGTGGGACAATAGGACGTTCGATTCCACGCCGATGGCCAGAAAGTCGGGCTTCATGGCCTCGACAGCGCGAAACACGAACGCCAAGAACGCCTTCTTCACCTCCGGGCTGTTCAAGGCCCGCCGGTCCCATGGTTTCGGCAGCGGCTGATTGTCCTTCGCGCCCCAATACGGCGCCATGTCTTTGCGATCCTTGTTCAGCGGACATATCGAGAGGAAGAGCTTCTTGCCCTTCGGCGGGCGGTAGCCGAGGTTGCTCTCGACATCCCGGGAGAACGGCTTGTCGTCGAACGCCTCGGGCCAGGGGATGCCGCCGATGAACATCACGGAAACGATGTCGCCGTGTTCGTGGGCGAAGTTCTGCGCCGTCAAAACCCCCTCCAGGGTCAGATCGGCGGGCCAACGCGTGAAGCCCATCAAGAATGGCCTCGTCGGCGGCTCGCCAGCCGGCTCGGCAAACGCCAAAGAACAGGTTCCTGCCGTAGGGAAGACAACGGCCAACGCGCAGAACACGTTCCGCACCCAGAACATGGCAACGTCTCCAAGTCGCAAAAAGTCGGGCACACCCGTGTCGCGGAGTAAGAGAGGACGGGACGCCACGGGTATCCGAAGGGCATCCGCATTCCACTCCCGAGTGCTACTCATCCTAATGCCTTGCTGCAACGTCGTCGATCCCCGGGGCTCCGTCGTTCTTGACAGGAGGATCGAATCTGGTAGGTTTCGGCTAGGTCGCCGTCCTGTGCGGGACGGCTTCCTCCGGCAAACCGCATGAGGGCGATTCACGAGGCCGGTTGGACAAGGTACGGCTTCTGGCCTGATTCATCCCCAGGGCCAGCGCACACTAATTGCCTTTGCCAGTAAGGATTTGCATCAAGAAG
>CAZFKF010000401.1:0-5413 GCA_964518805.1 uncultured Planctomycetaceae bacterium
CGAAGTCCACGGCCGGGATGGAGCCGTAGTGCTCGCGTACCATCCGTATCATGAGCGTGATGTGGTCCAAGGAACTCGTCGGCTTGCCGTCCTTCACGTAGTACCCGCTGGCGTACTGCCAGTAGGCGGCAAGCAACTGGACGACGAGCATTTCCTGTCCGGGAGTGGCGACCGGCTCGTCTGGCTTCGTCGCCAGTTCGGCGATGAGGCGGGCGTACTTCTCGTGGCTTTCCGGGGAACCGTAAGGCCCGAGGTAGTAGTGACGGCCTCGGACAATGACGCGGGCCTGTCCGGATGGCTTGTGGAGTCGGTAGGCGGGGACGCGAGGATTTCTCGGCATGGCGGGCCTCCATCTGGATAAGTGGTAGAACTACCACTTTTTCACAGCTTACAGGCCGCGCTGCCGACCGCCGGCAGGTATCCTAAACCAGGATTCGGCAAGACGTTATGTCAAGTGGAGCGAAGGGGGCTCGAACCCCTGACCCCGGACTTGCAAAGCCCGTGCTCTCCCAACTGAGCTACCGCCCCCGATCAAGCTTGCATCCAACGGCCACCGGCGTCCGCGGAACGCGTGGCGGACGATTCCGCCGCTCGACCATCGCGCGAGACGCGATACGAGGAATTCCCTACTTTTACCGGAGCCGGATCGATTCTGCAAGGGGACCCGAACGTTCAGCCCGGCGGGCTGGAGTCCGAGGGAGGAGATGATGGGCCGGCAGGGAGTCCGCGAGGGGCTGGCAGTTCTCCAATCATCGCGAGATAGACCACGGAGGGGAGCAGCATGAGGCAAGGCCCCACCACCAGCACGGCCAGGCCGAGCGTCGCGATCACCACCGCGATCCCCACGAGCACGGCCGCCAGGAAGACCACCAGCAGCGTCATTTTGTTCCCGCGCGTCAACTCCCGTGACATGGCGAGACTGTCGAACACGCCGGCGTTTCGATCCACAATGAGGAACAGGAACTGCGAAAACATCAGCCACAGGACGACCCCCGGAACGATTAGCAGGACCAAGCCCATGACAACCATCAGCGTCGTCAAGACGCTCGCAAGAAAGGCCCGTGACAAGTAGGGACCGCCGCGGAGAATATCGAGGAAATCGACCTGGCGTCCGCGGGCGAGATTGAGCATGAAGATGACTTGTCCGATCCCAATCCAGGTCGAGACAAGCGTCGAGCCCAATTCAACCAGCGAACTGCCGACCAACTGCGAGATCTCCGAGTGGGCATTGCGTTTGACCATCGCCTGCATGGAGGCCGTTGTCGAGCCAATGACCACGTAGATCGCGACGAAGACCAGGAACGCCACGAGACAGACGGTCCACTGCTCCCGGAAGATGGCCCACGTGCGTCCGAGGACGTCGCCCACGGAGATCTGTGTTGAGGAAACGGGAACAAGAAGAATGGGCTCCACGGGCGCGGGCTGAGGAACGGTCATGACGGCGCCGCACTCGGGACAGCGGACGTTCTTGCCCGCCGTGTCGTCCGCGGTTCGAAGAAGTCGCTGACAGCCGGTACAACGGAATTCGATGGGCATGTCGCGTCCCGCGGTTAGCGATGGCCTGAGGACCGTCGGAGCATTCCAGAGCCTTCCGATGTCGACGCAGTCCGGGTAGGCTAGTCGATGATCTTGGTGAGCGGGTATTCCACGATACCCCGCGCGCCGGCCTCCTTCAATCTGGGAATGATGTGCCGCACGATCGATTCGTCCATCACGGTGTTGACCGCCACCCAGGTCTTGTCCGCCAGGTCGGAAATGGTCGGATTCTGAAGCGCCGGCAGCAAGGCTAGGACCCTTTCCAGATCCCCGCGCGAGACGTTCATCATCAAGCCGGCCTTACCTTCGGCCGCCATCGCGCCGCGGAGCATGAGGGCGATGTCGTCGATCTTCTGCCGCTTCCAGGGATCGCCGTAGGAGCGGTGGTTTGCGATCAGCCGCGTCGTGCTGGAAATCACTTCGTCGACGATCCGCAAGTTGTTTGCCCGAAGCGAACTCCCCGTCTCGGTGACTTCGACGATGGCGTCGGCCAGTTTGGGCGGCTTGACCTCGGTGGCCCCCCAACTGAACTCCACCTTGGCCGAGACCCCGTGCTTCTTGAGGTATTGGCTCGTCAGCCCCACGGCCTCTGTGGCGATCCGTTTGCCTTCGAGATCGCGGACCGTTTTGACCGGGGAGTCCTCGGGCACGCACAGCACCCAGCGCACGGGGCGCCGACTCGCCTTCGAGAACACCAATTCGGCCACCTCATGCACGTCGGCCCCGGTCTCGACCACCCAGTCGTAGCCGGTCAAACCGGCGTCGAGCACCCCGTCTTGAACATATCGGGCCATCTCCTGGGCGCGGATCAGAAGGCACTCGATCTCCTCGTCGTCGATCGAAGGGTAGTAGCTGCGAGAACTGAAGGAAATCTTGTAGCCCGCGCGACGGAACAGTCCGGCCGTCGCTTCTTGGAGACTTCCAGCCGGAATGCCCAGTTTCAACACCTCTGTCATGATTGAGATCTACTTCTTCCCGTAGACTTGTTGGGGGTCAAAAACTCGCTCGCCAACCACTTTGAGGCCGTCTGGGGCGACTTGGCGATAGAAGCAACTCTTGTATCCGGTGTGGCAGGCGGCGCCGCCGACTTGATGAACGCGAAGAAGGATCGTGTCGGCGTCACAGTCGAGGTAGATCCCTCGGACTTCCTGCACGTGTCCGCTCTCCTCGCCTTTGCGCCAGAGCTTCTGGCGACTGCGGCTAAAGTAGACAGCCCTTCCGGTGGCAAGCGTCTCGGCATAGCTTTCGGCATTCATGTAAGCCATCATCAGGACGTCGCCGGTATCGGCATCCTGAGCAATTGCGGGCACCAAGCCATCTCCCTTGGAGAAGTCGGGACCGGCGTCGGGTGTGGGATTTGAGTTCGCCATAGATCGCAGCGGTCTCCTTCTCGTGTGACACTCCCCTGAATCTCCAAGCATACTCCGTATGGTGGCATCCGACCAGGGCTTGCCAGGGCGACGCTATTTGCGGAAAGAACCTCCCAAGCATCAGGTCAAGCACAAACCTCCGTTACGGAAACACTTTACAGCGATACGACGGCGTCGTCCGACACATACAAGGCGGCTTGCCCTCAGCTCGCGCGCATCTAAGGAGACCCCCTGTGGAACGCTCGCTCAGCGCACTGATTGCGGTTCGGAATGCCGAGTCCACTCTTCGGGGGGAAGTCCTGCAGTTCCTAGACATCCTCCCGGAACTCACCAGCCGGTTTGAGTTGGTGGTGGTTGACGATTGCTCGAGCGACGCCACGATTGAGGTGGCTGACGAGCTGGCAGCGGTCTACCCGCAACTGCTCGCTGTGCGACATGCGACCCCCCGGGGCCGCGGCGCGGCGCTAGCGACAGGGCTGGATCGAAGCGTTGGGCAGATCGTGTTCTTCGCCGACGCAGACTGCCGGCTGGCGCTCGATCCTGTGCGTCAGCTTTGGGATGTCCTCGGTACCCACGAGCTCGCTTTGGCCTGCCCGTCGGCGCGCGACGCTTTTCTGGAGAGTAGCTCGCGACCCGCCTATTATGGTGGCGGGTACCAAATGGGCACTCGCCGGGCGTTTCGCGAGCTGACGTACGTTTTGGGCGACCAAGAGGCGCTGATCCGAGAGCTTCAGCGTCGCAACACGCCTTGGCATCGGGTAACGATCGAGGGCATGGTTGTCCGCAGGCAGAGACAGCCGCTGGCGGCCCGGTCTGGTGCTCGCGACACCGCGTCCGCAATGGGCGATCGATCGATTCGCACGGATCCTCCAGGCGTTGATCCCACCCGGTCGAAATACCCCAGCCATGCCGCCAAACTTCAGCGGTTGGCTGCCGAATCCTGAGCGGGCTCCAGTGAAGGGTCAGCGGCTCAGGCGTTCCGGCAATTTTTTGGCACTCGGATTGTCAAAAAATCTGCCTTCCGGCGTTGACGATGCTTGTTTCCACCGGAAGAGCTGCTACAATAAGGCACCGTGAAGAGTGCAGCGCAGAAGAGGCATTGCGCTGCGGAATGGCGGGCCAGCACCCAGGCATTCACTACGGAACAGGAATAGAAGAGGCGATCGCTTTCGCCGGGAAGCACTTCGTCTGATGAAGCTGCTGCGTTGAACGTCGCGGGGTTCGTCCCGCAGATCTCCCCGGACGCGTTTTGGCCCGCACGCTCAACCGACGGCATTTGGTCCGCAATCCAGCCCTTGTTGGCCCATGCGCGGCCATGCGCCAGACGATCTTCTCCGCTGGTTGAAGCGGCCCCTCCGCGCTAACGTGAGCATCATCTCTCAATATCCGTTATCCGCACCTTGCATTGCGCGAGATAAGGGCAACAGAGGAGGCACAGAGAATGAGTCTTGCAGATTTGAGTATCCCCGACGTAGGGGTCGCCGGAGAGGAGCCGATCAAGATGCCCATTAATGGTCGGCCACTCCATCGGCTGGCGGAAATTCGCCGCCGTCAAGGCATCACCCGCCGCACCGTTGCGCGGCGGCTGAACACCGACATCGGCACCGTAAAGGCGCAGGAGCAGACGAATGCCGACCTGTCGCTCAGCACGCTCTACGCATGGCAAGAGGTGCTGGATGTCCCCGTTTCCGAGCTCCTGACGGAAGCCGAGGAGCCGCTTTCGACGCCCGTGCTGAAGCGGGCCCAACTGGTTCGCGTCATGAAGACCGCGGCGGCCATCCTCGAACGCAGTCAGCAACCGGCGATCCAGCGGATGGCCCAAATGCTGGTCGAACAACTGTGCGAAATCATGCCCGAGTTGAGCGGCGTCAGTCCCTGGCATGCCGTCGGCCGCCGCCGCACGCAGGACGAGCTTGGACAGGCGGCGATCCGCCACCTCTCGCTCGATCTGTTCCGCGATTTCCTCGAATAAGCCTCCTGGCGGCGAGCGGGCATCCGCTCCCCGCCGGGGCGTCTTCAGGGCCTCGCACGCCATGGCGAGGCCCTTCGCATTCTTTGTGGGACCGCCCGACCGCAGGCCGATGGCTCTCCCGCCGGATGCCTCCGGCCCGCTTGACCGCAGGCCGAGGCCAGATCACCATGAGGGACTGGGGCGCCTCGCAAGACCGGGAGTGGTTCATGGCTATCGATCAAGGCGATCTGATCAAGGCGTACGAGAGTCGTTTCCAACGGCCGCCGCGGTGGGTGGTGCGGGCGCCGGGCCGCGTCAACCTGATTGGAGAGCACACCGACTACAACGACGGGTTCGTGCTGCCGCTGGCGATCGATCGCGCAATCTGGATTGCGCTGGAAGCCCGCGAGGATCGTCATACGGCGGTGTACTCGGCCGATTTCCAGCAGTTGGGCGAGTTCCCGTTGGATCGCGTCGAGCACACGAAGGACGGTTGGCTGGAGTATCTCAAGGGCGTGGCCTGGAGTCTCAAGGACGCTGGATACGCCTTGGCGGG
>CAZFKF010000402.1:0-5408 GCA_964518805.1 uncultured Planctomycetaceae bacterium
GCTGCCTGGGCGGCGGGGTAGACGTCTCAGGCATTCAGAGACGAAGAAACTGTTCGTGGCTCAGATAATCCGGGAGTCAGCACCAAGTGACGGGCACGCGGAGGAGCCAAGGTGCGTTCGGTGCGACGAGTGGTTCTTGCGGCGGCGCTGGCGGCGACCGTTTTCGGGACGGCATCGCTCTGGATTTTCGGCCAGTCGGGTCCGGACGGTTCGGCGACGTTTTCCGTCACTGGCCGGCCGATCGCGCGAATCGCCCCGGGCACGGTGATCGGGGATCGCGCGCCCGACGGTTGGTCGCATCTGGTGTTCAAAAGTTCCAGCAAGTTGGCGTCGGGCAGCGTCGACTCGCTGCCTGACTTCGCCAAGATGCTCGCCGAATTCCTCTTCACGACGATGGTCGCCCGGGTCAGACTCGACCCCCAGGCACCGCAGCATCCGTTCCGCCTCGACGCCGTGGCCATGGGCCTCGGCGTCCGGATCGGCCGCGACGACGTGGTCATCTCTAGCGACACCCAGGAGAGACTGGGGGCTGGTCTCGGCCCATTCAAGAAAGCCGTTCTCTCGCGGGCCGAAGAGCACCTCGACAAGATCCGCCTGGTCGCCGTGTCCGACGTCTGTTGGATCATCGACGCTCCGAGCGTGCTGTTTGTCGACGGCGTCAATCGCAACGTCGTGCTCCGCTATGCGCTATTGGTCCATCCGCCCAACGGGCAATTGGCAAGCCTGGTCTGGCGGGTCGATCTGCGGCGCGACGGGTCGTACGCGCGGGCGGTCAACCCGGCCGTGCTGATCCAGAGCAGCCTGGTGGGCCTCTGCCCGCTGCACGTCGACGGTCGGCGGATCGTGGCGGGCATTCCCATGGGCGATGCGTTCGGGGCCACGCGTCTGCCGCAAGGTGCATCGATCGAGATTGCGCCGAAGAACCTCCCGACCGCCGGCCGGCAGCGTCTCACGGCCGAAGCGGCCCGGGCCCTTGACGCCGCCCTGCGCGATCAAATCGCCTTCGCCGACTCGAAGTAGCATTGGGTGGCGGTTCGGGGATGCCAAGGGAAAAGAAAGAAGAGGAAGGAAATGCGAAGGGAAAAGGGAAAAGGGAAAAGAGGAGGGAAGAGGGGAAAGAGAGTAAATCCGTCGCCGTGCGTTACCTTGCCTTCCCCCCATTCCCCCTCTTTTCCCTTTTCCGTTCGCATTTCCTCCGCCGGTTCTACGTTGCCGCGACCGGTGTTTTTTCCTTTTCCTCGTTGCCGAATTGGATTCCCAGGGGGGCCATGCAGCGATCGTACTTTTCCTCGAAGCAGGCTACTTCCTTCTCGTCGAAATAGTCCTTCCAGCCGCCGACTTTTCCCTTGCGGATGAACGTGCTGGGGGACATGCCGCGTTCGAGCATCAGTTCCGTGGCGAAATCGAACTTGGCCTCGTGCTCCTTCATGTAGGCAAAGCTCGAGCGGCGGAGAATCTCGGGCATCCGTTCCTCGGGGATCTTCAACTCGCAGAAGTCGATGATCTTGCGAATCGAGCCCTCCAGGTCGTTGACGAGGTCCTCGTACCTCAGGAACAGCAGGTTCGGGTCGTTGCGATGCCGCCAGTATCCGGCCACGTGATAGAACCACGACCCCCAGACCACGAACCCGCGGATGTACCAGCGGAAGAAATCGTGGAACGAGCCCTTATAGCGGAAATGCGACTTGTAGAAATGGTAGAACGAGACGGCCACGTCGCGGCCATCGCGGGCCACGTAAATGTAGCGGCACATCCGTTTCGGGATCCAGATGTGCGGCAGGTGGCTTTTGAAAACCCGCGGCGAGCGGAGTTTCTCGAAGTTCCGCTTGTTCAAAGCGGCCCGCTCGAACCACGGACACACGTCGGCGATGTGATCAAAGTCCATGCTTCCGTCGGTGGTAAGCTGATACATGATCATTTGCAGCCAAGTCGTGCCCGATCGCGGATAGGTGATGACGAACGTGTCGTCGGGCCGGGCCGTGTAGTCCAAGTACATCAGTCGCATATAGTCGATGGCGACGCTGATCCCCCAGCCCGCCCACGACAGCCCCAGGGCCAGCCGGCTCACAACCCATAGCTGAGCCGAGAGCAGGCAGCGGACGGGATAGAGCCATCGCCAGATGCGAGCTTTGACGTAGAGCGATTTGGGAAGTGGCTTCATGGCATGGAGCCCTCACGGAACGTGCAACGACGATTGAAGATACCAAATTGGAGATATCAGAATTCGAACATCAAATATCGAATAGTCCACCTGTCTTGCGAGATCGGAGAAGGACCTTTTGGCGTTTGTCGCTCCGGCCTGCTATTGGATATTTGCCATTTGATACTCTCCATTTGATATCTCCTTCTCCTGCGATTCCGCCTCTGTTCTGGCCAGGCACTGCGAGAGCCTCGCGGCGAGTACGCGCACGTTGGGCTCGCGGATCACGTCGAGGTGCCGGCCGGGCACGCGGTACACTTCGACGCCGCCTTCGGCCCAGGCGCCCCAGCCCAGGCAGGGATCGCGGGCCACGTCGATCGCAGTCGGCTGTTCTTCGCTGGCAAAGAGCGTGATCCTGCCAGGGTAGGGCTGCGGACGGTATTCCCACATGGCCCGCAGGTTGCCCTTGAACACGTCGAAGATCCGGGCCGCGGCATCGATTCCCAGATCCGGCGGGACCACGCCCGCGCGGATCGCCCGGCCGTAGAAATACTCCAGGTGCTCCTGAGCGGTCATTTGGCGAAGCCGGTCCAGCGACAGGTCGTCGTTGCCGGGAAACAACGCCATGATGATCGGCAGGAAGTCTTCCTCGTTTGGTTCGCGCTCCGGCGGTAATGCTCCGGAGTCGAACAGCGCCAGCAACCCGATCGGCTCGCCTTGGGCGAGCAGTTGCCGGGCAACCTCGAACGACAAGTTGCCGCCCAGCGACCACCCGCCCAAGCAGTAAGGGCCGTGCGCCTGCACCGAGCGGATGGCCGCCGCGTAATGGCGGGCCATGTCCACGGCGTTTTCGTGGGGCGGTCGGGTACCGTCGATTCCCACGGCCTGGAGTCCGAAGAAGGGCCTCCGTGGTTCGATCAGGTCGGCGAGCGTCTTGTAGCAGAACACCGTGCCGCCGGCCGGATGCACGGCGAAGAACGGACGGCCCGTTCCCGCGCGCGAAAGCGGGACCAGCGACGATTCGGGCGGGCAAGCCTCGGGCTCGCGAAGCAGCCGGGCCAGGTGCTCGACCGTGGCCTGCTGGAAGAGCACCGCCAACGGCAACCGCCGGCCCGTGCGTCGCTCGACGGCCGCCACCATGCGAACGGCCAGCATCGAGTGCCCGCCCAACTCGAAGAAGCTGTCCTTCACGCCGATCGGGCTGACGCCCAGGAGGCGTTCCCAAACCTCGACCAGTAGCGATTCCTCTTCGTTTCGCGGGGCGACGTATCCGGCCGACCAACCGGGCCGGGAGCCCGGCGGCGGAGGCAACGCCCGGCGGTCGAGCTTGCCCTGCGCGGTGCGCGGCAGGCCGTCGATGACCACAAACGCCGCGGGAACCATGTAGGCCGGAAGCTGCTCTTGCAGGTAGCTGCGAAGCTCGCTCGTGAGGCGGTTCTTGAGCGTGTCCGCCAGCGGATCGTTCGCGTAGCTCGACCAGTCCGGCAGAGAACCGCGATGGGCAATCTGCGGCAAACGCACGGCGTGTTGTTGCCGGATGCGCTGGCGACGGCGCATGTCGCGAAATCGCTTCCGGCGACGCTGCTTTTGCGTCGGGGCCGGCCCGCAGGTTTCCGGGGGCCCAAAGTCCTCGCCGGCGCGCGGCGACTTGCGGCGAAAGACGACGTCGAACCGTCCGTCGGCCCCGCCGTCGGACCAGGCGATGGAAACCGAGTAGTTCCGGACGTCACCAAGGCAGTAGAAGTCTTCCGGATCGAGTCCCCGGCCGTCGCACGGTTGCGCCAGCGCCGCGCGAACGTCGGCCACGGTGGCGGGCCCGGTTGGGTCCTGCACCAGCCGCCACAGGGCCAGGTCCTCGGCCAGGCGGGCATTGGCCACGCGTCGCAGCACGAGCGTGTCGGGCGAGAGATCGTCCAGGATCGCCCCCACCTCCTCGGGCGAAGGGCGCTCGATCGACCAGTCCAGGGTGGTGCCCATCGGCCGCTCCGGTCCACGGTCGAAGTGCAACAGCGCATCGTAGCGATACTGGATCAGTTCGTTGCGTCTGCGGCCGCGCTTGAGGAAAATCTCGCTCGAATGCAGGCGGGCAAGCCTCCCGCCGGCGGCTGCGAAGAAGTCGGGATGGAGGAACAGTTCCTGTTCGCGTTCGATCCGAGCAAGGATCCTCTTGAGCAGTTCGGCCCGAGTCATTCCGGCTTCCGCGTGGCCCAACTCGATCGAGGCCGCCAGCGGGCCTTGGAGCGGCAGAGTGCACGCGTCGGCCACAAGCACGCGCCCGGCCGGGGCCACGAGTTTCTGGACGCCGTCCAGCACTCGCAGCAAGTACTCGATGCCCGGAAAATACTGGACGATGGAATTGAGGATCACCAGGTCGTACGCGCCGGGAACCAGGCCGTCCAGTTCGTCAGGCCGCCGCTCCAGAAGCTGCACGCGCCCACGCAGATCGTCGCGGCTCTCGACGATTCCCCGCAGCCAGGCGAGCGACTCCGACGTGAAATCGATGCCGACGTACGCCTGGCTCTGTGGGGCAACGCGGAACAGCACGAGCCCGGTCTTGCAGCCGATCTCCAGCACGCGGCGAGGCCGCAGCGCGCGGACCCGGGCCACGGTGGTCTCGATCAGTTCGCGGAGATCTTCCTCGGCGAAGAACTTCGCCGTGCGGCTGCTGATCCAGCCCGCCATGTGAAACGTCGGATCGGCTGGCGGAGGCATGCGGCGGAACGCTTCGTCGAACAACGTGCGCCAGTGGCTCAAGTGCTCCCCTTCGGCGCAGTTCCCGTCTCCTGCATGCGGGAGACGGGAGAGATGGTCACGTGCCTGCGGCGGCCGGCGGCCCGTATCATCACCTTGTGCCCTCGATGCCTTAAGACCGCGAAGCGCGTCGCGCCTGGGGGTTACATAGGCCACGAGGCGCGGCATGCCCGGTTGATCCTCGCGAGCGATCACGGCGGCTTGAGCCACTTTGGGATGCTCGGCCAGCACGGCCGCGATTTCACCCGGCTCGATGCGATAGCCGCGGATCTTCACCTGGTCGTCGATCCGTCCGAGAAATTCCAGTTCACCGTCGATCCGCCAACGGCCCAAATCGCCGGTGCGATACATGCGCGCCGAAGGCTCGTCGGAGAAGGGATCGGCCAGGAATCGCTGCCGCGTGAGTTCGGGCCGGTTCAGATAGCCGCGGGCAACGCCGACGCCGCCGATGCAGATCTCGCCCAACGCCCCCGCGGGCACCGGCTCCAGATGCTCGTCGAGCAGGTAGATCCGCACG
>CAZFKF010000403.1:0-5406 GCA_964518805.1 uncultured Planctomycetaceae bacterium
CGCATCTACATCGCGGCCTCGCACATCCGGGAGGGATCACGAGCCCTCAGACGCCGATTGTACGCGATCCAGTCCCTCCGGGTATAGACAACCGTGCTCGTGTCCGTTTCCTGGACTTCCAGGCGTTCGAGCCGGAAACCCATTGCCGAGATTTCCGTGAACAGTTGGTGGGCGAGGTTCTCCACGGACGTGGGCGCATCGAAACACTTCAGTTTCAGCGTATCGCCCGAGCGTTCCATGTAGTCTCGGAACGCCTCGTAAAGCGGATCGTGGACATGGATGAGCATCCCGTGGTCGTATTCGCGCTTAAGAAAGGGCTCCATCTTGTCGTCGAAGTCCCCGAACAGCGTTGAAATGGAACCCTTCCGCGTGACCCGGAAGAAACAGCGGAGTTCGTACCGATGCCCGTGGAGGTTCCGGCACTTGTCCTGAAGCTCTTCGTTGCGATGGGCGGCATAGAACTTGTATTTCTTTTTGATCATCATGGGACGAACGGTTCTTGTGACTGTTTGAAGACGGATCAGCCTCGGTGTTTGGCGAGAATCAGCGACATGACTTCAGCGCGGCTGGCGGCGTTCGTGCGGAACGTGCCGCGCAGCGCGCTGGTAACGGTGAGACTACCAGGCTTTCGAATCCCTCGAATCGACATACAGGAGTGCTCAGCCTCGACCACGACGGCGACGCCCGACGATTCCAGTTCCTTCTCGATCAGGTCCGCGATCGTCTGAGTCATCCGTTCCTGAACCTGCGGCCGCATGGCCACTTCCTCGACCACGCGAGCTATCTTGCTCAACCCAGTCACGCGACCTTTGGGGAGATAGGCCACGTGGGCGACCCCACTAAAGGGAAGAAGATGATGTTCACACATGCTGGTGAAACGGATGTCCCGAACGAGAACCAGTTCGTCGTAGTCCTCGGGAAACGTCACCTTGAGGTGTCGCGCCGGGTCGCGCTGCAACCCCGCGAACATCTCCTTATACATGCGGGCCACGCGTCGGGGCGTATCGAACAATCCGGCCCGATCCGGGTTCTCCCCAACCGCTCGCAGGATTGTTCGCACGGCACCTTCGATCGCGTGGAGATCGACCTCGCCGTCCCTGACCGACCCGTTTGACCCCAAAGTGGGGTTCGCGTGACCGTTGATTCTGTCAAGCCGATTGCTGTTGACGCCGTTGACCATGATTGGCCTTGCCACCTTCTTTCGGGTTGTTTCTGTCGTAAGTCGTCCGAGATCCCAGTCCCAAATAAACACGGAAGCGTATTTCGCAGTCGTTGTTTCGCGCTTGCCGAGCCTGTCTGCCACATCTGCATCGGGACATCTGCTCCATTATTCGTGACTCTGGGGGAACTGGATTCGAGAGGTCCGCAAAATAGCGACAACAGGTAGACTGTGGCCAATCGGAAATAGACGCGGCTTGACCTGCGGAAGTAATGAGGCTACGACCGGCTTCACGAGAGAATCGAGAATCGCGCTGTCGACGAGATAAAACACGCCGAGAAGTTGATCGCCCGAACAATCTTTATTGATCCCGCCGAACGGCCACTTGTGGAGGGTTGGCTCGCCGGACGATTCGAGCATTTGGCCCTTGGTTCTGAATCCGCGCTGGCCTTCCGTGCGAACAATAGGGCGGTTGTGGAATTTCCTGGGCCGTCGGGGCCCTGTTGAGGAATGTAGAAAAGGAGAAACGGAAATGAAATCGTTCGTTTGGGGGATGGCGATCGTTTCGGTCTTGACGGCAATGGCTCAGGGCGCGATGGCCGGCAGGCGGTGCGGACACTCTACGTCCTACACCGCAGCTTGCACGCACGAAACCCACGCCAGCAAGGACATCGTCGACACCGCAGCGGCGGCTGGCAAATTCAAGACGCTCGCTACGGCGCTGAAGGCGGCAGGGCTGATTGACACCTTGAAGGGCGAGGGGCCATTCACGGTATTTGCCCCGACCGACGAGGCCTTTGGCAAGTTACCGGCGGGCACGGTCGAGGACCTGCTGAAGCCCGAGAACAAGGCCAAACTGACGAAGATCTTGACCTACCACGTTGTCCCGGGAAAAGTCATGGCCGCTGAAGTGGTTAAGCTGTCGGCGGCCAAGACGGTCGAAGGCTCGGAAGTGACAATCAAGGTGGAGAAGGGCGGCGTGATGGTCGACAATGCTCACGTCGTGAAGACCGACATACCTGCGTCGAACGGCGTGATCCACGTGATCGACGCCGTCATCTTGCCGAAGTGATGTGGTGAGGTGGCGATAGGGGGCCGGAAGGCCCCCCGTTTTCCTTTCTGCCGGGCGTCGCGTCCGGTCAACCCCTTCCAAGGGCAGGTGAGTTCTCGCGATCAACGAGACTCACCTGCCCAATCTACTTTTTGCATGAACGGTTCCTGTTGAATCCGTAATCACCCCGGCGGCGAACAATCTAAGCAGAAGTGTGAGTAAAGGCCCCTTTGGGAGTCCGTGTGTGGCCCCGAGACTGAGGTGACGGCTCTTCAAGGTGTCATTTGCCTCCGGTTCGAATATGACTGAGCCTGATCTTGATATGGGAGAAGAAGAATGCATTGGTCCATTGGAAACGTCGGAAGCATTTCCCTTTCAGCCCTGCTGGGCTTGGCGGTTTGGGCTTTGCGAACCTCAACAGCCGACCCTGTACTGGCCGAGGGCTTTAGACCGATCAAGGAGGCTGAGATGCCGGCCGGATTCCCGGCCTACACGCCGGTCGGACAAATCCAGGTCAAGCAATACCCTGCCTATCGGAAGGCTACCGCCTCGGGCGCTGCAGAGTTTTGGACCCTGTTTTCGCACATCAAACAAAAACATGTCACGATGACCGCGCCGGTCGAAATGGACTACGGCAACTTTGACTCCCAGAACTCGAAGCATCGCTCGATGTCGTTTCTATATGAACGGCCCGATCAAGGATCGGTCGGCAAGCATGGCAGCGTCGAGGTCATCGACGTTCCCGCCATGAAGGTCGTCAGCATCGGCTGTCGCGGCAGTCAGACCTCTTCGGCAGTCGCTGAGGCACGGGAAAAGCTGCTCGAGTTCCTCGCGAATAACAAAGATGGTTACACGGCCGCCGGCCCGATGCGAGTCATGGGCTACAACAGTCCGTTTGTGCCACGAGACAGGAACTTCTTCGAAGTCCAGATCCCCGTAGATACTTCGAAGCCCGACTGATCCTCGAAATTGATTCGCCGGGAGTACCGCACCGGTTGGATCCCTCATCTTCGGGAAACGGCTTTTCTACACAATGCTTGCAGGCAAGCCGACCAGGGCATTTCCTCGGGCGACCGCCTCCAAGGCGTGCGTGACGAGGTCGTCAGCACCCCAGGTCTTGGCCAGTTCCGTGCCTCCTATCATCCCGCCCCCTCCCACCAAGATCTTGGCTTTCGCACCGCGCTCGCACGCACGCACAGCGGCCAGGGCTTGCTCCAGCGCCGGTAGCTGCGTCATAAGGGAAACAGAAAGCGCAACCAAGTCCGGGCTGTAGAAATCGACAGCCTGCGCCAGGTCCTCAGGCGGCAGGTTCGCGCCGAGCGGGATCACCCGCCATCCGTCGAACTCGAACAAATCGGCGACGACCTGGATGCCCAGATCGTGCTGGTTCCCGGCAACGGCCGCAGCGAGCAACGTCTTGCCGTTGGCCGCCCTGCAAACGGCCCGCGCCTGAAGCTGGGCCATGACCAACCGGGTCGTCGCCGTGGCGAAATGCTCTTCGGCAACGTTGATCTCTCCCAATAGCCACATGCGGCCTAGTTCCTCCTGCGCTGGCCATAAGACCTTCAGATACAGGTCGGGCACGCTCTGCCCCTCGTCGGCCGCATTGAGGATCAGCCGACTGGCCTGACGGCGGTCGCCTTCGAAGACCGCCACCAAGTACGTCGCTGCCAACCTCCCCTCAGGCGTCTCGGCCGACAGTCGCGGTGTCATACCGGCGGGCCCGCCACTAAACTCAGCCAGGGCACGGTCGAGGTAGCCCGTCGCCATCGGCGCCAGTTCTGCCGGGATCTGCTCAGTCAGGACACGGCGCAGGGCCTCAAGCCTTGCCCTCAGCATTTCAGGTGGAACATCCCGGGCTGCCAGGGAGGCTTGGGTCCAGCGGACCTGCTCGATGAAGCTCTCCGGCCGCTTTATCGAGACTGCGACGGCCAATTCTTCGAGCCGGGCAATCAGGACGTTCTGCCAGCCGTCAAACTGCGGGGGTCCGGCGGCGTGGGCCGCTTCGGCGCCGGCAGGCGGCACGTCGGCCGCGGCATAGCCCGCCAATGCCCGGGCACCGGTCCTTAGAATCCCGGCGAGCACCTGTTCTGGTTGCGTCATGGCTCAGTTCCATGGTGTGGTGAGGCTGGAGCTTCGCCGGGCGCCGCACCGGCCGCTCTCGTTTCCAGCAATTGGCGAAGCCGCATCAACCCCCGGCGTGCATGGGTCTTGACCGTCCCCAACGGCAGCCTCGTCGCGTCCGATATCTCCTGCTGTGACATTCCCTGATCGAACGACAGTTCCAGCACCTGGCGCTGCTCGGGTCGAAGCCGTTCGATCAATCCGCGGACGCGCTGCGCCTCTTCGAGTTTCTCCAGACGGTCCGCCTCCGAACGCACCGACGCCGCGGGTTCATCGCCCAGGGGGACTGCCTCGGGCCGCCGCTCCCGCCGGCGATGCCGATCGATCAGCCGCCGACGTGCAACGGTAGCGACAAACGTGCTCTCAGCGGCCACGGTCGCGTCGAAGCTGCCGGCATGTTTCCACAGATCGATGAAGATGTCCTGGACGGCATCCTCGGAGTCAGCATGGTTGCCGACAGACCGCCTTACCATCGACCAGACCAGGCCGCGATACTGCTCCAGGCATCCGTCGACCGCCGAAGGGTCACCCGCGGCGATGCGTTCCAAAATGGTCGGCTGCACGTCCAGGGTTCAGTACGCTCGGGTTTGCGAGTTCAGGAAAATGTCGTCCACCCCGCTGGGGATGGAGATTCAATTTATCGGTGCGAGGCTCATTGGGCAATCGGCGCAGACTGCAGTGGGGACAAAGATCGGTATGGCAAGCGCGAGCCAGGCGGCGATTCATATTGCGCCAAAGCCCGGCGCATTCTTGAGTCGGATGGAACTTGTTTGAGATTCTGGAGAGTCGAAATGGGGATTCGTCCGAAGGGCCAAGGCATCTTGACATGCTGGAGCCGCCCGCTACATTGGGGGACATCGCATTGATCGCGTGATCCAATTGGCCAGCCCCTCGACAAGCCGCAAACCGGATCGCGGCGGCACGGCTTTTCGAAACCTCGTACTGCTCACTTTCTGTATTGTAAGGAGCCGGCAAGAAATGTCATTCGCCAAGCCCCAATTCAAGAACCGATATCAGAACTTCATCGGCGGCCAATGGGTCGATCCCATGGACGGCAAGTACTTTGCCAACA
>CAZFKF010000404.1:0-5402 GCA_964518805.1 uncultured Planctomycetaceae bacterium
CCCGCGATTGCCCTCAAGCACTGCCGGCCGGTGGAGGCGGAGGCTGAACTCGTTGAGCTCTCCGGCCAGCTTCAGGATATCAACACGCCCGAGCAGCCCTGCCGCATCGTGCCTACGACGACCCGATGGCGGCATGCGTTCGCCGCCGGCGCGGTATCCCACACGTTTCCGCCACACTCGTTCACGATTCTGCGGTTCGAGTGAGCCGCCTTCATCGGCACAGGCGTTGCGACCGGCGTCCATGGTCCGCACGGCGCATCCGGACCGAAGCAACAGCTTCATCGCGCAGTTTGGAGCGTTATCCCCCCGGGCTGTGCTATGCTTTCTCATTGCGCTCCGAAACGCAAGACGGCGTTTGTACGAAGCGTGCCGAGGCGTCCGATAGCGCTGGTGGAGAGTCTGCGTCATGAGTTGCACCTTGGCTGAAGAAGCGACGGACGGTGGCGAAACGCTCTTCATGGGCTGCGAGGCCGTGGAGCACTTCCAGCCGATTTGCTCCGTGAAGAGCCGCTCGGTTGTGGGCGTCGAGGCCCTCATCCGCGGGATGGACGCCGACGGGAACATGATCCCGCCCGATCGCCTATTCGCCCAGGCGGCTAATGAACACGTTTCCGGCCCATGGGAGTTGATCTGCCGGGAAAAAGCGATCTCCACGTTCTCGCTCTCCGTTGCCGGGCCCGACCCAATGCTGCTGTTCATGAACCTGAACCTGGCCGCGCCCAACGGCCGCGACGACACCGAGCACCTGCTGGAGACGGCCCGCCGATGGTCCGTCGACCCGTCGAGTATCGTGGTCGAAGTGCTCGAATCCCGATTCGACGACATGCAGCGGCTGGCGGCCATTCTCGGTCGGTTCCGCGAGCGAGGTTTCCTGCTTGCCTTGGATGACGTGGGCGCCGGCCACTCGAACCTGGACCGCGTGCTCTTCATCCAGCCCGACGTTCTGAAAGTCGATCGCGAGTTGGTCCGCCACCTCGACACGAACTGCCACAAGCAGGGCATCTTGAAGGCGCTGGTCTATCTTGGCCGGCGAATCGGCGCGCTGGTGGTGGCCGAGGGCGTCGAGACCGAGCCCGAGGCGATTACGGCCCTGGAATTGGGAGTCGACCTCCTGCAGGGCTACGGCTTGGGACGCCCCAAGCCGCCTCACGAGCTGCGCCTCAACGAGGTGGAGACCACCGTGAAAGCGTTGGCCAGCCGATTCCGGCAGCATATGGTCCGCAAGACGAGCCAGCGCCGCCTCCAGCATCGGCGCTACGACTTGTTGATCGACTCCCTGTTGTGCGACTTGACGCGTTCGCCGAGCGCCGATTTCACTCCTGTGCTGGAGCAGGCATTGCGGCGATTTCCGTCGATCGAATGCCTCTACCTGCTGGACGAAACCGGATCGCAGGTCACCGATACGGTTTGCCGTCGGAGCAGCCTGCCCGACCGCTGCCGCGCCATGTTCCGCCCAGCCCCGCTCGGCGCCGACCATTCCCTCAAAGAGTACTATTACATGCTGCTGGACGCCGAATTCCAGAAGTTCACGACAGACCCTTACGTCTCGATGGCCACCGGCAACCTCTGTCAGACGATCTCGACCTGCTTTCGCGACGGCTTCAAGAGCCGTCTCTACGTGCTGTGCGTCGACGTTAAGGCAACTTAGCCGGCGCCGAGGTGGACTTGTCCGAACGATGGCCGTTTCGCGCCCGTGCCGGGCAGGTCTACGTCCGTCTTGGCGACAATTCGCATGGCTCAAGCCCTCGTCGGAGCTACAATCGGAACACCACCAGCGCCTGTCGTGGGCCGCGGCCAAGGGAATCGCGCGTCACTCCGCTCTCCCGAGGGGTGCGATTGGACTCCCAGGGCGGCTGAACGTAGAGTGAAGCGTGGCGACCGTCCGTGTCCGCCCAGGCGATGATCGACATCGTCCATCCTTGGTCGACGTAGTCATGAAGATCACCTCCATCCCGCAAGTCTATCGGCACCTGGCGCGGTGGCGCGAGATCCTGGCGGTCCTCAGCCGGTACGGATTGGCCGATTGGATCGGCCGGTTGGGACCGGAATTCGCCAAGGACCTTCTCAAGGATCGTGAGGGGGCGGCGATTGCCCGGCACACCTGGCCGATGCGCGTCCGGCTTGCGATGGCCGAACTAGGGCCGACGTTTGTCAAGCTCGGCCAGTTGCTCAGCACGCGGCCCGACCTGGTGGGGACGGAGATGGCGTCCGAACTCCAGCACCTCCAAGACGATGTCCCTTGGGACCCCATGGAACACGTGCGGTCGATCATTGAGAAGGACCTTGGGCAGCCGCTGGAGGCGATCTTCGCCGAATTCGAGGCTCGGCCCATGGCGTCGGCATCGATTGGGCAAGTGCACCGGGCGCGGTTGAAGACCGGGGAACGCGTCGTGGTCAAGGTCCAACATCCCGACGTGCCGCGGAAATTCCAGGTCGATCTGGAGATCTTCGTAGGACTGTCGAACTGGGCCGAGATGGTCCCCGAGTTGGCCGTGCACCGTCCGCAAGCCATCGCCACCGAGTTCCAACGGACGTTGCGGCGCGAGCTCGATTTCGCTCGCGAGTTGCGAAACATGCAGGAGTTCTCACGGAACTTCGAGGGCGATCCCACGGTGCGAATTCCGCGGCCCTACCCCGAATTCTCCAGCGGCCGCGTGCTGACCATGGAGATGCTGGAGGGGATCAAGCTCATCGAGACCGAGCGATTGGCGGCGTCGCGCATCGATCTGAACGAGGTCGCCCGGCGTGGGGCAAATATTTACTTGGAGATGATCTTCTCGGACGGGTTCTTCCACGCCGATCCGCATCCTGGCAACCTGGTCCTCCTCGAGGGCAATGTCATCGGCATGATGGACTTCGGCATGGTCGGACGCATCGACGAGCGCCTCGTGGAGGATATCGAAGAGCTGTTCCTGGCCGTCACCAGCCTGGATGCCGAGCATCTCACCTCGGTGATCGTTCGGGTGGGCTCGGTGCCCAACGAGCTCGACCGATCGTCGTTGGCCGTGGATCTGGCCGACTACATCGCCCATTACGGCAGCCAGTCGCTCGAGGCACTCGACCTCAGCGCGTCGCTCAACGAGCTCTTGGACCTGATCCACCGCTACCGCATCAGCTTGCCGGCACGGATGGCGATGTTGCTGAAGGTCCTCATTACACTGGAGGGGACATCCAAGCTGCTCAGTCCGCGGTTCAGCCTGCTGGAAGTGATGAAGCCGTACCGCAAGCGGATGCTCCTCCGGCGACTGTCGCCTGGCCGCCAAATCCGCAAGATGCGGCGCGTGGCTTGGGAACTGCGGCACCTGCTCGACATTCTGCCGCGCGGCCTGAGCGAAATCATCGAACAGGTCCAGGCCGGCCAGTTCGACGTGCACCTCGACCATCGCGGTCTGGAACCGTCGGTCAACCGGTTGGTGCTGGGCATGCTGGCCAGCGCCTTGTTCCTCGGCTCGGCACTTCTGGTGACTCGGGACTTCGCGCCTTGGTACGGCGTCTCGGTTCCCGGCGTCGTCGGCGTCCTGGTGAGCGTCGTCTTGGGATTGCGGCTCTGGCGGGCGATCAACAAGTCCGGGCACTTGGACCGACGGCGGAAGTAGCATGAACAGGCGATGACTCGCCGAGACACGCAGAATGCTCGGCTGTGCGAGCGGCTCTAGCGGAGCAGGCGGGCGTCGGCCCAATCGGCGTGGTCGCCCGAAAACTCGCCGCAATCGCCGACGAGCAACTCGAGCTGCCTCGCACCGCGGACGTCGAGATCGATCCGCGCGGCGGCGGTGTCCCGCGTCATCGGGCCCGATTCCCACCGCTTCACGCCGTCGAGGCGGACTTCAAAGCTGATCGTGGGCCCCGTGGCGGCGTCTGCGCCGGCCCAGGCTTGGAACCGGCGATACTTGCCGTCCAAGGCATAGACGATTCGCGACGGGGCATGCGTGCCCAGCCCCCGCAGAAAGCGTCTGCCGGCGATCGTCATGGGCTTTTCCCACACGCTCCGGTTCTTCTGGAGCTTGCCATAGCCTTGGACAACGGATACCGGCTCGACGGCGTCAAGGAACACCCCGTCGATCCGCTCCACCGGGCGTTGGACGGCAGCGGCGGATTTCGGCAGCCCCGAAGTCTCGACAGGAGCAAGCAGCGTGGCCCCGTCCAGCGAGATCGTCTCCGGTTGCGGGAGGCTGTTGGGATAGGCCGAGCTTGCGCCCGGCCTCGTGGCCCATCCCCAGGCCGAAATCGTCGTACAGTCGTCGCCCACGTACTCGTCCAGCGAGACGTCGTTGGTGCCGCCGACGAGCGGGATGCGGAGGAAGGTCCAGTGCTCGTGCGCGGAAAGCATCGTGGCGGACCAGCCGGCGGCCGAGGACGCTGTGCCCGGCACGATCTCGCGGCCGTTGACCTTCACCCGGCCCATGGGCGCGGCGGGCGCTTTGGTTCCTTCACAAAGCACGAACAACTCGCCTTGCGGGGCGGCCAGCTCGATCCGGGCATCGAGCGCGAGGTGGACGGCGGAGCCGACGTCGCCCAGAAGCGAGGTCCAGTCCGGCCCGAGCCACGCCCCCGCCTTCTCAAACGTCACGCGTTCGAGCCGATGGTCGCACCGCGCAACCTTCACCTGAGACCGCACGGCAGAGGCTGCGCGGGCCAGCGATTGAGTTGCCGGGTGCTCGCCAATCGAGAGGACGATCGTCTCATACGGGGCCAGCGGCACATCGAGCGAATCGCCCGACTTCAGCCCTTCGGCGTAGAGCCGCGGCTCCGGGTAGAGACTTACGGCCGTGAAGGCATTGGCCCCGGATTTCGGCCCAAGCGTGGGGGGCAGCTTGAACGTGTACGACTGCGGGGCGACCCACGGGTTTCGCAGGGCGACCAGGCCGCTGCCTGCTTGGAAATGGGCGTAACCGTACGGCTCGCGGGGCATGACGCCATCGTCGGTGAACCGGGGCACCTTGCCCTTCTGCCATGCCCGCGGCAACAGCGGCGTCGTCTCCTCCAGGACACTCGCGTTCGCCCGGGCCCACCGGAGCAAGCCGGCCAGGGCCTTCCACCGCGCGTCGTCCATGAACTTTGGATTCACATACAGCGGCAGGAACATGTGGCCGCGCATCACGGTGATGACGCCGTCGTTCATGAACGCTTCCGGAGTCTGATGCACGATGCCCCGCACCTGGTCGCCTTGCCGGACGAGATCCTGATCGAGCCCGACGGGGAGTACGTGGAGTCGGAGCCGGATAGTGCCTGGATGCGCTTCCGGGCCAGGGGCGGGCGGGTGACGCTGCTCAACGTCTTCAGCGATGCCGACAGGTTCCGGTTCACGGTGGCCACGGGATTGGCGCTCGACGGGCCGGTGCGGTTGCTGGGGTCGCCGCACGCGGTGGTGCGGTTGGATGAGGCGCTGCCGGCGTTCTTCG
>CAZFKF010000405.1:0-5399 GCA_964518805.1 uncultured Planctomycetaceae bacterium
AATCCAGCCCCACCGGCCCGGAAGCAACGCATTCGAGCACGACCTCGTGCTCTCCGGCGGACAATTCCACGGGCTCGAAATGGACGTTGAGAACGCGGGTGGCGTGCGTCGATCGGAGGCGGACTTCGTCCGCGCCCCCGACGACGGGCACCGGCTTGCCGTCGAGAAGCATGCGCACGCTGCCGCCGTCGGGACGATGGACCGCGACCCAGTGGATCCACGTGCGGCCAGCCTTCTCGACCGGCAGGTTGAACTTGAGTTTGCCGCCCTTTTCGGCATGCCAGAGGGCGATCTCGTGCTGCGTGGCCAGCGCGCAGGGCGCCATTTCCACGCGGCCGGCGGTGGACTGCGGACGGAGCTGTCCGGCGAGCAAGAAGCGAGCCCCCGTTGCCCCGCCCAGGGCCTTCGGTTCCCGTTTGGGAAGCGGCGGAACCCTCAAGTCCGAGGCCATCAGTCCGCGGTGATCATCGATGGCACCCGGACGGGCGTAATGGTACGCAATCCTCGCATAGCTCAGGCCCGGAGTGCGGTTGTGGGCCCACAACTCCATCAGCGCCGCCAAAGACCGCTCGAACGGAATCGCGTCCAGAATCTGGAAGCGATGGTTGGAAACGTAGCCCGAGGTGTCGGGTCCGGAGTCCAGCGGCTGGCCGCAATAGGGGTGCGAAAACAGATCGGGCCGGCTCCACGAGTAGTTGAAGTAGTCTTCGGAGCCGGTCCCAAAGGTCGACGGCGCCGCTTCGCCGTCGACGAGAAACTTCTCGTCGCCCTCGCCCCACCAGTTGCCGCCGGCCGTGGGCACGCCCGACGGATTCATGATCATCGCGGCGCATCCCACAAAGACGCCCTTTCCGATGACCACGGCATACGGAAGGTCGATGACTCCGCCGCCGGCCAACAGGTCGTGATCCGCACGCCACTTGGCCCGGAAGTAAAGCGACCGGTCGTCCCACGGCCACGGCGCGAGCAGGATCGAGCCGTCGATGCGCACGGCCATGCTCGTCGTGTTCACAATCTCCAGGCGAACCGACTTCTCGTACGGCATGACGAATCGACACATCATCGTGCCGTCCTTCTCCACCGAGAACGGGAGGCTCGAGTACGGGTTCACGCCGGGGCCCGAGGCGAAGAAATCGCCGACCGGCGACTCGACCTGCGGGCGCTGCGAGCCGTCGAAGGAGATGCGCAGCAGGCATCCTCGCAACGCCGCGGCAAGATCGGTTGACTGGAGGCGAAGCCTCAGATCTCGGATGGCCCCCGGTCCCGCGGCCTGGGGCGACCAACTCCAGCCCCTTCCTGGCTCGACGGCACCCGCCAGCGTCGACGGCTTGCCACCGGGGCCCGCCAACGGCTTGCCGAGCCCGGCCACCGCGGCCCGAAGCTGCGGCTCGAACCGCTTCAGGTCCTGCTTCGGATCGAACGTGCGCACGGCCGTTCCTGGCGCATAAATGCGGACCTGAAGATGGTAGAAGTGCAGTTCATCGAGCCTCCCTTCCCAAGTCACCTTCAGGCCTCGCGCAAAGGGAATCGGCAGATAGTCGGCGTCCTCCTGGCTCAAGGCGTCCTTGGCATCGAGGGCGACGCCGGCCATTTTCATGTAGTGCCCCGATCGCCTGGCCAGGAAGTCCTGGGCGGGCCCTTCCCAGATCGGGACGCCGGAGCCGTCTGCGGCCGGGTCGAGGTAGACTCTCAACACGCCGCCCATGCCGGCGGTCCATCCGCGGACGATCGCACCTGGGCCGCGCACCTCCGCAAGGAGATACAGCCCGGCCTTTCCTTCGCGAGGTTCCCGCAACACCTTGCAGAAACCGGGAATGGGCTCACCGCCGAACCCGTCGGCGTTGGAAAACCAACCGGGCGCTTCGCTCGAAGTGGACCGGCGGTCGTAGCTGGAGAACTGCACCGCGCGGTACGGAGGATTGGGCCATCGCGCCAGCCGCGCTAGATCGGTCATCTCGTCGAAGAGAACACCGGTGGTAACAACGGGCGCGTTCGGCTCTGCCAAAGCCACGGCGGCAAGAGCGCACCACAAGGCAATGATTGCGATCGGTCGCATCGGCTCCTCCAAGGATCGTGAAGCGGTTCGGCGTGGGAATCGAATCAGGCCAGGCCGACATGTGCGGCGCGGCGGTGAACCACGGGGGACAATCCGGGCACGCCGTCCCGGCGTCGATGCTACCAAGTCCCGCAGGCGTCGAACAGAGCCGCGAGTATATTGCCGCGACGGGCATCGGTCGCTATGCGGACCGACGTGTCGCACTACCTTTGGCGGGCGTTGGCAATCTGCACCGGCGATGTGCACCATACCCGAGATGCACGCGAGGGGGGGGATATCTCGCCTCGCCCTCAAGGCCATCACAAGCTAGAATTGCGAGTCTGTCCGCAAGTGACTGTCGTTCCCTCGAATCGTGCAAGATGCTCGTGCGAATCATCTACCTTCTTGCCTGCCTCGCCTACTGGGCATTGCTCTCCGTTCTCCTCCTGGCGTCCGACCCCGCGGCGGTGGTGGGGCTTCGTAATTTCCCCACGTTCCCTTGGGGGGATGCGGGGATTCACTTCACCGCTTTCGCGATACTTGCGGTGCTGGTCCACGCGGCGCCGTGGCGTCAACCGCCCCGCTGGCTGGTAGTTGCCTTCCTTCTTGGCTACGGCATTGCGACCGAATCGCTGCAGGCATTGGTGGCCCGACGTTCCGTCGAGGTCCGGGACTACGTGGAGAACGTCCTTGGCGTCCTCGTTGGAACGGCCATCGCATGGGCAGTGCTCCGGCGAATCCAGCAGTTCAGGCAGAAGCGTCTTGCCGGAAGCCAGTTGCCCGCCCCTTCGGTCTAAACCATGCCCCCGTGCGCCGTCTAGGGGGCTTTATGGTAGGTGAGAATCGCCGCCGCCGGCCGGTCTTTCACGGTCACTAAGACACCTCTTTCCATCAGCTCAAGGCCGGTGGATTCGGTGTTCCCGGTTTCATCGCGATTCGTAACGACGTACCGGGCCGTCGGTTGCAGACCGCGGAGTCGGAAGCGAGCCGACTCGAAGGGGCTTTCCGGCCGGCGGAACACCTGAATCATGCCGCAGTCTTTCTCCGGCCGGTTGAACTGCCAGGCCATCCAGGCGCCGTTGTCCAGGCTGTACGGCAACAGCGGATAGAAATCGCCCAGCAGATCGTCGGCAACCGCCTGCCAGTCGTCGGTCAGTTTGCGGAACCGATTCCAATCGGCCGTGTCCTTGCGCACGTCGTAGCAGAATCCGAACGAAGGGCAGAAGTGGCTCCGCACGTTGTACACCAGTTGATCGTCGTGATAGTACACGCCCTGCCCGAAATACGGAATCCAGAGCGCCAGGCCGTAGGTATGCCCCTGGTTTCCCAGGGCGTAGGCCGGATTGCCGTCGAACGACTGATAGTCGCTCCGCAAGAGCGGGACCGCACGGCGGAGCGTCTCCAGATCGTTCCGCCGGCCGCCCGAGGCACAGCTATCGATGAGCATTGCCGGATGCCTCCGCCGCAGCTCGTCCCAGTAGGCCAGGTAGCCTTCCACATGGCGGATCTCGGTCATCCCCTGGCGATCCGGCGTGTCGTTGGCCCGCCAGAACGGCAGCGGATCGATGTTGAAGTCCTGCCGGTAGAGGTCGATGCCTTGCTCGGTCAGGAGCTTGTCGAGGTGATCGGTGAGCCACGCCCGGGCCTGCGGATTGCCGAGATCGAGCAGCCCGCCTCCCTTGCCGCCCAGGACCCACTCGGGATGGTTCTGCGTCAGCCACGTTCCGGCCGCGACCCGCTCAGGTTCGAACCACACGATCAGCTTGATCCCCGCGGCATGCACGCGATCGCTGATGGCCTTCAGTCCGCGAGGGAATCGCGTGCGGTCGACCTCCCACGTGCCCACGTTCGGCCAGCCGTCGCCGCAAGGATACCAGCCGGCATCCATCCACCAGTAGGTCAGTGGGATCTTCTCGCGAACGTAGGTCTCGACGAACTTCAGTTCATCGGACTCGTTGCACTTCAGCCCGGGGAAGAAGCCGCCGCTGCACGTGGAGAGCATGGGCGGCGGCAACTTTCCGCCCGGGTGCGGGGTGTTGTGTGCAAGCATCCACCGCCGCCAGACGTTCTGGGCGCGGAGGCGGTCGCCGCTGTAGAACTGAAGCACGACGAGCGGAGTGCGAATCTCCTCGCCCGGATGCAGACGCAGACGCGTCCGTTCCTGCCCGCCGGTGATGCCCAGCTCCCGGCCTTCGTCGCGGACGAACCGCGCCTGCCATTGGCCCGGCCAGCCGATCGCCACGATGACGCCCTCGTCGGGCCACTGGACGTTGAAATACGGAAACGACCCGGTCGTGGGCCGCCCGCCGTTGGGCGCGAAGCGGTGTTCCGCGCGGGGTCCGAGCCCCAGGGCGTGCGGCTCGTAGCTGTCGGGCGTGCAGTTGTCGCCCGTATGATGGTGCAGCGTGAACTCTCCCCCCTCGCTCCGTTCCAACCGCACGTCCAGGGCCTGGATCGACTCGATCGGCGGCGTATCCGCGCGGCCCGAGTTCTTCAGATAGAGCGTCCATTCGACCGTTGGAAAATCGCAATACTCGACCGCGACACAGCGGGCCGTCAGGCCGGTCTTGGCGTCGGAAAAGACCACCGTGTGCTCGACGCGCCGCTCGTCGAGCTTGCGCGAGGTCTGTTTGCGGTCCCATTGCTTCAGGAATTCGGCCGACGGCTTGCCGCCGAAAACAAAGGAAAACGGCGGGTCGGCGGAATACATGGCGGGCTTGGGCTCGATGATGGGCAGTTCTCCGAGCCAAACGGTAGTGCCATCGGCCAGCGTGGCCTGGGCGTCGACCCACGCCGACTGGTCGCACGAGATCCCATCGCCCGCGTCGCCCACCTCGACGAGCACTTCGCTCGCCCCGCCCAATTCGACGCGCACCGGCAGCGGCGCCATCCCTTCATGCAGGGTCGGAGAACGGAACGCTTCTTTGTCGCCGACGTGCACCGAGCAGACGATACTTCCTCGGCCCGGGATCGTCATGTGGTTGCTGTTCACTCCGACCAGGGCCGAAAACGATTTCGCCTTGCCCGGCAACCGCACCCGGATCTTGCTGTTGGCATGGCAGTAGAATCCGCGAGCATAGACCTTTCCGCCCAACTTCAGTGGCAGGTCGGAGTGGGCATTTCTGGTCACCGGACCGTAGGTCTTGAGCACATGCAGTCCCGGCAGCGTCCCCTGCGTCTGCGGCGTTTGCTCCAGTTTCGCCGCCACCCACCGCCGAGCCGCCGCCATTTCCACCGTCGTTGGCGACATGTCGCCTGCGCAACACGCAGATATGGGAACGATGACGGCCGCCAACGACACTACGAGGCTCCGCATGGGTTGCTCCTTGTTTTGGGGGTGTGACCGACACATTGGAGCACGATT
>CAZFKF010000406.1:0-905 GCA_964518805.1 uncultured Planctomycetaceae bacterium
GGAAGGAGACCTTTCCGCGGAACCCGACATCGTTTTTGTCTCCAAGGAATCGCTTGCCGCAGGGCGGGTGCGCATGGTCGAGAAAGCGGGCGGCGATCCGGACCGCTACATCGAGTTGGAGGGCGGTCCGGACCTAATCGTGGAAGTCGTCAGCGATTCGTCGGTTCGCAAGGATACGAAGCGGATGCCGGAAGCATGTTTTCGGGCTGGCGTGCGCGAGTATTGGATCGCCGACGCCAGGCACGAACCGTTCCTCTTCCGCATCCATCGGCGGGGCGAGTCCGGCTTCGATGCCGTCACGCCCGATGCCGAAGGCTTTCAAGCCTCGGCCGTCTTCGGCCGGCGCTTCCGCCTCGACGCGCATCGCGACCAGTCCGGCTATTGGGCCTTCACCCTCAGTCACCTGACATAGCTGGAGGTATGGTGGCGAAGCAGGTGCTGGGCTTGACCGAGGCGAGGTATCGCGCGGGCAGGATGGTACAGCGCGACCTCCTCCGGGCCCAAGCCCTGCACCTGGAAGCCAGGATCGGTCTTGCGCGAGAGCGCATGCGACTCAAGGCTTCGGAACGGTAGACAGGGCGACCGCGGCAAGGAGGCCCTTCTCCCGCGATTCCTCGCCTTTTAGAATGATGCGCTCTCAAGTCGTGATGAAGATGTGAGTGTCCCACGCGGGCTGTGCTTGCCTCGCACCCTTGAGATCCCCCAGCCCAGGGAAGCAGCTCGAACGATGGGGGGCTGAAACCATCAATGAAGGGCACATCATGGACTGCCAATCAGAACCATCCACGGTCGGCGTGATGCTAAGCGGCGGGTTGGACAGCAGCATCCTGCTCGGCCAGATGCTTCGCGATGGACGACGCGTGCGGCCGTTCTATGTGCAATCGGACATGGTCTGGCAAGCTGCG
>CAZFKF010000406.1:915-5385 GCA_964518805.1 uncultured Planctomycetaceae bacterium
GGAGGCCGCCGCGATGGGACGTTTCCTGCGAAAACTGCGGGAGTCCTTTTCGCAGCTTCAACCTCTGGTGGTGCTCGACATGCCGCTTGCGGAACTCTACGACGGGCATTGGAGTCTCACCGGCGCCAATCCGCCAGACGCCGAGAGTGCGGACGAGGCGGTCTATTTGCCGGGCCGCAACGCCCTGTTGCTGCTCAAAGCCGCGCTGTGGTGTCAGATGCACGGCATCGATCAGTTGGCGATCGGGGTGCTCGGCACTAGCCCTTTTGCCGACGCCACCGCGAGGTTCTTTGAGGCCTTTCAGGCCATGGTCAACGAGGGCACGCCGTCGCGCCTGCAAATCCTTCGGCCGCTGGCCGGCCTGACCAAGTGTCAAGTGATGCAGATGGGACGGGGGCTCCCCTTGGAGCTTACGTTCTCGTGCATTGCCCCCGTCGCCCGGTTGCACTGCGGACAGTGTAACAAGTGCGCCGAGCGCCAGACCGCTTTCCGGCAAGCGCACTGGCCCGACCCGACGCTCTACGCGTGCATGCCACCCGGTTCGCGCGCCGAAGGCGGCCAGGTGACGATGTGCGGCGTCGGGGAGTCCACCTGATGTTCTTCGTGACCCGCGAGATTCATTTCTGCTACGGGCACCGGCTCCTCCGCTACGAGGGCAAATGCAGGCATTTGCACGGACACAACGGCAAGGCGACGATCACCCTGCGGTCGGAATCGCTCGACCAGCGAGGGATGGTCCTTGATTTCTCCGAGATCAAGCGGACTCTCAGCGCGTGGATCGATGAGACCCTCGATCACCGCATGATTCTCCACTGCGAGGACCCAGCGATCCCGCTCTTTCGGCAGTTGGGCGAACCGCTCTTCGTCATGGAGGAGAATCCCACGGCGGAGAACATCGCCCGACTCATCTGCCGCCAAGCGCAACAATTGGGCCTGCCCGTGGTCAAAGTCGAACTGTGGGAGACGCCCCAGTGCTCGGCGGTCTATTGCCCGCCCTCCCCGCCTGACCATACGATTCCTTAGGTCCGGCGGAGGTTTCCGTCGGCATTGTCGCGGACATGCCGCCCGCCTGCCGGACGATCGGTTGCGTGTTGAAAACGCGCCCCTTGGAATCGGACAGTGGAGGATTCAACGATGGGCAGATGGATGAAGCGTTCTTTGGCGGCGGGAGCCGTGTTTGCGGTGGTCGCAGTCGCCTGGTCGCGACCTGCAGAGGGCGCCTCGCGGCGCAATTACTTCGCCATGTTTCCACCAGCGATCAGCACGCCGGGCGTGATCAACACGCCGGGGTTCGTGGTCGGCCCCAGTCCAATTGGAGTCCGGCCCCTGTACGTGCCCGACTTCCGCTATCGAAATCGCGGCGGCTGGTACTCGGGCTACGGAAACTACTACGGCGGCTGGTTAACGGTTCCCTACGGCGGATACTATTGGCGACCGTATTGACGGCGCGGTGCGTTTGCGCGGCCTTCCGTGCAAAGGGCCCATCTGTGCGGCGGTGCGTGAATTGCCGAGAGGAAGCCGCGTGGGATCGTGGAACGCTGATGAGGGCATTCCGCGCGGATCAAGAAAAGCGTACAGTCCGGGCGGCCCGCGTTGGCAGGCGTCGCCCGGACTGTGATCCCCCCCTGGGAACATGCTAACCAGGATCGCTTCGTCTTTTCTCGTCGCTGGGCTCACTTGCGACGCATGGAAATATCGGCCTGTCGCCCGGACCGACTTTGGCAGAATTTGCCGGTCGATCTGATTCTGCGGCTTTCTCTGAATCTGACGGTTAGCTTCGGCCGATTCACTGGGTGCCCTGCGGGAGTCCTGCGCCTGGGCTGCTTGAACCGAGGGAGTGGACCCACCCGTTGTTTGGGTGATGCGATCAGGACGATCAAGGTTCGGAGGAGCCGACAGGTGAACAAGTCGCAACGCATGGCGGACGCCGCGCTGAGATCACCCATTTTGTGGGGCGCCGTGGCGGGCATCGTCTTCTACGCACTGCTTCATGGCGGCGTCCTGGGAAAGACCTTCCTGCACCGCTACTGCGCCGGGCATCCGGTGGCGTACATCGAGACCGCGATGTTCTTCGTCGCCCTGGCTTCGCTGGTGCTCAAGGGCGTTGACGTTCTGACCCAGTCTCTGGCGCTGGAACATTCCCTGCTCGCCTCCGGCCCGCAAGACGGTTCGCCGGCCGAGGCAGCTCAAGAGGCGTTGGACCATCTCGATCATCTGCCGGCGCGGCGTGCGCGGGAGTACTATGCGCGACGCTTGCACGCGGCCATGGAGCACGTCGTGGCCCGCGGATCGGTTGACGCCTTGGACGACGAACTGAAATACCTGGCCGACGCCGACGCAGGGCGCGTCCACGCCAGCTACGGATTGTTCTCCCTTGTGATTTAGGCGATTCCCATCCTGGGATTCTTGGGAACGGTGATCGGGATCACGATGGCGTTAAACGGCGTCGACCTGCAGGCGCCCGATCAGTCGATGGCCAGAGTGCTGACCGGTCTCGGGCTGAAGTTCGACACCACGGCACTGGCTCTGACGCTCGCCATGCTTCTGATGTTCGCCCATTTTCGAGTCAGCCGGAGCGAGATGGCGTTGATGGAACGGATCGACCAGCAGGTGGCGCGCGAACTGGCCGGATTCTTCCCCAGGGTTCCCGCAGGGCCCGACGGCCAGGCGGCCGCCATGCGACGCATGGCCGACACGATGATTCACGCCACGGAACGCCTGGTGAAACGCCAGGCCGAATTGTGGCAGCACTCGATGGAAGCGGCCCAGGGGCGATGGAGCAGCCTGGCCGAGGATGCCGGCGCGCAGTTGGGGACTGCACTGGCCGAGAGCCTCAAGCTGCATGCCCGCGAAGTGGCTGCCGCCGAGCAGACCGCCGCCGACCGGAATCGCCAGCAGTGGAGCGAATTGCAGCGCGTGCTTAGCGAGAACGTACAGGCCGTGGCAGCGGCCCAGGAGGCTTTGGTGCGAAGGGTCGAGGTGCTCCACCAGGCGGCCGAGGCAACCGCGCAAGTGACCCGGCTGGAGGAGGCCCTGAATCGCAACCTGGCGTCGCTGGCCGGGGCGAAGAACTTCGAGGAAACCGTGATGAGCCTAGCGGCCGCGATCCATCTCCTCACGGCCCGGTTGACTGAAACGCCGGCCAGCCCCAAGGTCCGGCTGGAATCGCCGCGACGGGTGAATCAGGCCGCATGAAGGTCTCGTTTCTTATTCAGCGACGAAGCCGCTGCCGGAAGAGTCCGACGATCTCGTTGTTTCCCTTCCTGGCGGTGCTCATCTGCACGATGGGAGCGCTGGTGCCGCTGTTGCTGGCGATTGCGCGGCAGGCGCGTCTCCAGGCCCTCCAGGAAGCCAACGCCAAAGCCGCTCAGACTCAGGCCGACGCGCAAACCCAGCGTGAGATGGCCGAATGGCGAATCGGCGAACTGACCACCTCGCGAAAACAGGCCGAAGAGCGGCTGAGCCAGGCAAGGCTCGCCCTGGGACACGTCGAGGACCATACGCGGCAACTCCGCCAGCAGGCCGCGCAACTGAAAGCGAGTCTTGACGACCTGGAGAAGAACGGCACGCAAGGCAACCGCAAGCAAGCGGCCTTGGAAGGGGAATTGGCGGAGATCCAAGCGCAGATTGGTCAGGCCGAAAAGCAGCTTGCCACCGCCCAGAACGAAGCGGGAAACCGCCGCCGCTCGTACGCAATCATCCCCTACGAGGGTCCCCACGGCACCTATCGACCGCCGATCTACATCGAATGCCGTCCGGATGCGATCGTCCTTCAGCCGGAAGGAGTCGCCCTGGCCGAGGCCGACTTCAACGAGCCGATCGAGGCCGGCAATGCACTCGATCGCGCCCTGCGCGCTGCGAGGGAAGTGCTTCTTGCCCAGAAGCGAATCAAGGGCGATGGGTCCGACGAACCCTATCCGCTCCTTCTGGTGCGCCCAGACGGAATCGTCGCGTACTACGTAGCCCGAACGGCTATGAAATCCTGGAAGTCGGAGGTCGGCTACGAACTGATCGGCAAGGACTGGGACTTGGAGTTTCCCAAACCGAATCCCCAGGTTCGCCAGGCCATGCTGGGTGCGGTGGCCGACGCCCGCGAGGAGCGACGCCGCCAGGCGATGCTTGTCGCGATGCTCTCCAACGCGAGGTCCGGAGGGCAATACCCTGCCATGCTTGGCGCGGGTACGATGGGTGGCGGCGGTACCGGCGGAGCCGGTGGAACTGGGGGCGGCGTGGGACGTTCTGGCATGCCGGGAACGGCGGCCGGTTCTCCGGCCGGTTTTTCCGGAAGCGGTGGTGTCATCAGCCAGACTGGCGGCAGTTCGGCCACGTCCGAGGGCACGGCTGGAAGCGCCAACCGGGGCGCCGGCACCTCTGCGGCCGGCAATGCGCCCCCATCGGGCACCGCGGCCGGCGAATCTTCCTTCGCCTCGGATGGAGCAATGGCTGCGTCGGTCTTTGGCGAAACCAAGC